>CAITZE010000322.1 GCA_903896775.1 uncultured bacterium | reverse complement strand
GCGCCGATATCCGCGCGGTTGGTCCTGCGGTTTGGAATAACTGGAAGGCGACGCTCTTACGCGATCTCTACCACCGCACCGACCATTTCATTCGCGGCGGTCAAGCGGCGGCGGGCATCGATAAGCGTGTCAATGCCGCCAAAGCGGCGTTGGCGGATCGACTCAGTGAGTGGCCCGAAAAAATGCGCGAGAACATTTTGGGTCTCGCCTCGCCGGCCTTCTGGCTTTCTAACGATACCGATACCCATGAACGCCTCGCGCACTTCATGCGCGCCGCCGAAGAGGTTGGCGAGAAAATCGCCGTCGACTTCACCATCGACAGCTATCGCGATGTCACGCACATGGTGATTTACACCCCCGATCATCCCGGTCTATTCGCCAAGATCACAGGCGCACTCGCGTTGGCCGGTGTATCGGTGGTGGACGCCAACATCCTGACGCTTTCTAATAGCATGGCGCTCGATACCTTCTCGCTGCAGGATTTTGAAGGTCAAGTTATCCCCGAAAATCGCTTCGCGCGTATCAAGACCCGTATTGTCGCTGCCCTTGAGGGCCGCTTACGCCTGAACCAGGAATTGCCGAAAGCCGGTTCGCGCCTGCCCTCACGTGTGAGCGCCTTGGAAGTGCCGCCGCGAGTGATTATCGACAACAGCGCGTCCAAGCTTTGCAGCGTCGTCGAAGTCAACGGCCATGACCGGCCCGGCTTCCTCTCGGATGTCACCAAGTCCATTACTGATCTGGGCTTACAAATCTTCTCAGCGCATATCTCGACTTACGGCGAGCGCGTGGTGGACGTGTTCTACGTGAAAGACGTCTTCGGCATGAAGATCGAGAATGAAACCAAGATCCGCCAAATTCGCGATGGCCTCGGCAAGGCCATCGGCGTCAAAGCCGATGCGGTGTATGTGACCGACGCCGAACGCCGTAAAAAGCCGCGCGCGACCGCTGCCGAGTAGCGGCGGCGCTCAACCTGGATTCCCAGGACCATCCAGATACGGTAAACAGGCGTATGTCCCAGGAAACGCCTCAGGCCGCCGCCCAGACAACCCCTGCGGCGCATTCTCATACACCGTCTCTTCTGCGCGCCTTCGCGACTGTCGGCGGCTATACGCTGCTGAGCCGCATCACCGGTTTTGCGCGCGATACATTGATGGCGACGTTCCTGGGCGCGGGCGTTGTGTCGGACGCCTTCTTGGTGGCCTTTACGCTGCCGAACCTGTTCCGCAGTCTCTTCGCCGAAGGTGCCTTTTCCGCGAGCTTCGTGCCGATCTTTGCCCAGCGCCTGGAGCAAGACGGTGTCGAAAAAGCTAAACAGTTTGCCGACGAAGCTTTCGCCCTGTTGGCAGCCGTGCTGCTGGTGTTCTCGATCCTGATGATCATCGCGATGCCGCTGGTGCTTTACCTCATCGCCCCAGGTTTCGACAAAGTCCCAGGACAAATGGAGCGCACAACGGAGTTGGCCCGTATCGCCTTTCCGTATCTGTTCTTTATCGCGCTCACGATGCTGCAATCAGGCGTGCTGAATGCCTTTCATCACTATGCCGTGGCCGCCGCCGCACCGGTCCTTTTGAATATCACCTTGATCGGCGCATTGTTGATTGGCGTTGGCACTGACAGTGACCGCGCGCTGTTTCTGTCCTGGGGCGTCTTTGTCGCAGGCGTTGTGCAGTTCCTGTGGCTCGCCGCCGAATACAGGCGCGTCGGTATGCGCTTCAAACTGATGTGGCCACGGCTTACGCCCGACGTGAAACTCCTGCTGATGCGGATGTTGCCCGTGGCTTTTGGCGCAGGGATTTATCAGGTCAACATCCTGGTCAACAAATCGCTCGCGTCATTGGTGGGGCCCGGTGCGATCTCCTGGATCAACTGGGCGGACCGCGTGAATTTGTTGCCGGTCGGTATTTTTGGAACTGCCATCGGTATTGCGTTACTTCCGTTACTCACGCGCCAGATTCAGGCAGGCAATGAGGCCGGGGCGATTGCCAATCAGAACCGGGCCATCGAAATCAGTCTTCTGCTGACTCTGCCGGCTGCGGGGGCGATTGCGATTCTGGCGGGGCCCATTACCTCGGTCCTCTTCGAACACGGCGCTTTCACGCCGTTTGATCGCGATGCCGTAGCAGCGGCCTTACTCGCGTTTTCTTTTGGTCTACCGGCTTATGTTCTCAATAAAGGGCTCACACCCGGATTCTTTGGCCGTCACGACACCAAAACGCCGGTAAAAGCCGCGACCATCGCGCTCGTCGTCAATATCGGACTCAATCTCGCGTTTATGCCCTTCCTCGGTCATATCGGCATCGCGCTCGGCACCTCCATTTCCGCCTGGCTGAACGCCGGTATGTTGGGTTTTATTCTTTATCGCCGCGGTCATCTGGTGCCCGACGCTCGCCTGAAACGCCGTTTGCCGCGCATGATACTGGCCACCATCGCTATGATGGCGGCCTTGTGGGGCGGCCTTGTGCTGATCCTCAATCACTATTGGGCTTTGTTCGGAGAGCCGGGGGTTGCTTCAGGCAACAATCTCACCCGTGGCCTCGCGCTATTGGTTTTAGTTTGCGGCGGCGGTGCCGTTTTTGCCGTGAGCGCGCTGCTGATGGGTGCGGCCAAGCCCAGCGATCTCAATAATTTTCGGCGCAGGCCCGCGACGGCTGCGTCAGTGCCGCCCTCGGCTTGACCCTTCTTTGAAGCCGCGCTACCACCGTCGCGCCGGTCAACTGTGGCCGGATACGGATGGCTCCAAGCATTCCGTTCAACACATATAGGGATCAATCCCATGAGCGGGTCCACACCGCCGGCCACAACTGGCCGCATCCTTTCGGGCATTCAGCCCACCGGCAATCTTCATCTCGGAAATTATCTTGGCGCCATCCGTAATTGGGTCGCGCTGCAGAAGGATTTCGAATGCCTGTTCTGCATCGTCGATTTGCACGCCATCACGGTGTGGCAGGATCCCGCCGACTTGACGCGTAGCACGCGCGAAGTCGCTGCCGGCATGATTGCCGCTGGCATCGATCCGGCGGCCAATGCGCTGTTTGTGCAAAGCCATGTGCCGGCGCACTCGCAACTGGCCTGGGTGTTCAACTGCGTCGCGCGGCTGGGATGGCTCAACCGCATGACCCAGTTCAAGGACAAGGCGGGTAAGAACCGCGAAGCCGCTTCGGCGGGGCTTTACGTTTACCCGAACCTCATGGCCGCCGACATTCTGGTCTACAAAGCCACCCATGTGCCCGTGGGCGAAGATCAGAAGCAGCACCTGGAGCTGGCCCGCGACATCGCGCAGAAGTTCAATAACGACTACGGCGTCGAACTCTTCCCGCTGCCCGAGCCCGTGATTCGTGGGCCCGGCACGCGTGTCATGTCCTTGCGCGATGGGTCCAAGAAGATGTCGAAGTCGGACCCGTCGGAGTTCTCGCGCCTCAATATGACGGATGATGCAGATGCCATCGCCGGCAAGGTCCGCAAAGCCACCACCGACCCCAACCCGCTGCCCGACTCGGTCGCGGGGCTGGAGGGACGCGTCGAAGCCGCCAACCTTCTCAATATCTATGCGGCGCTCACGGATCAGACTTTGGAACAGGCGGTCGCGGAACAGGCCGGCCAGCAGTTCAGCCAGTTCAAGGCCAAACTCACGGAGACGGCTGTCGCGGTACTCGGCCCCATCAATGCCGAGATGAAACGGCTGATGGGCGACCCGGCGGAGATCGACCAGGTGCTGAAACGCGGTGCTGATAAGGCCAATGCTATTGCAAGGCCGGTCTTGCAGGAAGTCTACAAGACCATCGGCTTCTTGCCTTCAGCCTAAGGTATTGAGATTACTCATTTTGCTGCAGGCGATGCTGCAGCATAAAGTGCAGCATAGAAGGCCCGCCACATGCAGCATGGGCGTAGTAAACGCTCATGTTGCACCGCAGCAATCAGAGGATTTTGCAGGCTTGGTCGAAAGCGAGACGCGTCCCTCGCGGAAAGATCTTGGTGTCGTCGCCATAGCCGATATTGCAGATGAAATTGGCTTTGACCTTACCTTCGGGCCAAAAGGCGGCATTCACCTTTTCAGGGTCGAAGCCGCTCATGGGTCCGAAATCGAGGCCCAGTGCGCGGGCAGCGATCATGAGATAAGCGCCCTGCAAGCTGCTGTTGCGGAAGGCACTGGTTTGGATGAGGTCGGGTTTGTCGACAAACCACGACCGGGCATCGGCATGGGGGAACAGCGTCGGCAAGTGCTCGTAAAATTCGGTGTCGTAGCCAACCAGGACCGTGACCGGCGCGGCCATTGTCTTGTCGGCGTTGGCAGCCGACAGGGCGGGACGCAGTTTTTCTTTAGCCTCTTTGGAGACGACAAAGACAAAACGCCCCGGCATTGAATTGGCGGCGGTAGGTCCCAGCTTCGCGAGATCATAAACGCGGCGGAGAAGCTCTTCCGCGACGGCCTCAGGCCGCCAGCTGTTTTGTGTGCGCGCCGCGCCGAAAATCAAATCGAGCCCGCTGGTGTCGAGCTGTCCCCGTCCCGTCATGGATGTTCTCTCAAAAGCGATGAAAAAGGGCCGTTATCAGGCCATGGCTTCGACTTGAAGCACTTCCGGCACATAATGCTTGAGCATGTTTTCGATGCCCATTTTCAAGGTTGCCGTGGAGCTGGGGCAGCCGGCGCACGAGCCGCGCAGACTCAAATACACCGTACCGCTCTTGAATCCCTTATAGATGATGTCGCCGCCGTCTTGCGCTACGGCCGGGCGTACACGTGTGTCGATCAGCTCCTTGATCTGGGCGATAATCTCGCCTTCGTCGCCTTCGTCGCTGAACTCATCATCGGCTGCGGCCTCGCTGGTTTCCATAACCGGCGCGCCGGAGGTGAAGTGATCCATCACTGCACCCAGCACCATGGGCTTTAAAACTTGCCAGCTTTTGTCGCCGGATTTGGTGACAGTGACAAAGTCGCTGCCGAGGAACACGCCGGCCACGCCGTCGATCTCAAACAGCAGCCGCGCCAAAGGCGAGCGCTGCGCTGCCTCATGGCTGGTGAAGTCGGCCACGCCGGTTTCGAGCACGGCTTTGCCGGGCAGGAACTTGAGGGCCGCAGGATTCGGAGTGTCTTCGGTTTGGATGAACATGGGGTGCTCCTAAAGGAGTCCCTAAATAGGACCAAAGAAGTCCTAGATCAAGGTCGCGGATTCGCGAGAAATATCAGCGAACTACGTGAGGGCGTCGATACGTTCATTATCGAGATCTCCAGGAACGATCGTAACTGGAATATCCAGCTTTCCTGCGAGCTTGCCAGAAATTGCCGACACAATCGGCCCGGGCCCCTCGGTGCCCGTTCCAGCGCCCAAGACGAGCATCGAAATTTGCGGGTTCTCTGCGATGACCTTTTGCAGCTCGGGCAGGGTGTCGCCCTGACGTAGATAAAGGTCGGGGAATTTCCCGGTCTGACGGTGAACGTCTGCCGCCACTTGCTGCAGTAAACGCTCGGCTTCGGTTTTGGCTTCGTGATCCATCAGCTCACCGATGGTTGAAAAATGCTGAAACTCGGTTTGGGGCACGGCATGGAACAGCGCAACTGTTCCGCCGCTATTAACGACGCGCCGGCAGGCAAAGCGCAAAGCCGCGCGCAGCTCTTCGGATTTATCCACGGCGACCAGAAAGGTACGTCCGGCTTCGTTCACTTCTGGAACCGGCGACGGAATTTCCGGTGTAGGGGTTTGCTCACTCATGATCTAGACACGCCGGAAAATAGCGCCGGCGACCCAGCCGGCGGCGAGTGCAAGCAGCACCGAGATCAAGCCATACAGAAACGCGAGCTTGCCGTGAGCGAAGTCATAGATCTCGGCGCCGACGCCGATTTTCGAGATCACAAGCGGCACAATCTCCGCGCTCGCGATCTGGCCTTCGCGGAAGAGGTAGACTTCCACCAGATAAGTTCCGGTCGGCACGTTCGCAGGAAAATGCAGTTCGGTACGAAACAGGCGGTTGGACATCTGCGTCACCGCGCCGACGCCTTGGTCGTAGAGATTGTTCTCGGTATTAAGGCGCAAGAGCGCCTTGCGCGCGTCGGCGTTGCTTTCAGGTGTCGCGTTCTCGTTGGCATCAATCATATGGATCGCATCGAGGCCAATCTGATAGCGCGACAACAACGCTTCCGGCGCGAACTCTTCCAACGGTCGGCTGGAGGCGACGCGGTAATAAGAGGGTACGTCGCGGAACGTCGCCGCGTTGGCGTTGGCCCAGATCGGCCCGAAGCGTTCTTTACGGCGGATGACTTCATCTTTGGCAGGGCCGCGTACTACGACAGCTATGTCGCCCGGGCCATCGGTCGCACCGAACAGCAGCACATCGGTGCCGGTGAAGCCGGTGGTAATCGCAACGAGATGGTTGGAAAGATCCGCGACCAGCGGCACATCCTGCGCGCGCGCATGAGCGGCCATCATGCAAAGCGCTGCGACAAGGGCAAGCAGGCGCTTCACGAGCCGTCTCCGCCACCGAGAGAGAACAACTCCGAGGGTGTGATCACCAGATCGAGCGCAAGGCGGATGGCAACCGCCAGCACGATCAGCGCCAACATGATCCGCAGGTGTTCGCCTTTGACCTTCGCCGACAATCGGGCGCCGATCTGCGCACCGATCACGCCGACGACAAGCAGCAAGAGGGCGAGCACGATGTCCACAGACTTATTCACGGTCGCCTGCAGCAGCGCCGTGCCGGCAGTGACGAAGGTAATCTGGAACAGCGATGTGCCGATGACAACCTGCGTCGGCATGCCGAGCAGATAGATCATGGCCGGCACCATCAGGAAGCCGCCGCCGACACCCATCATGGCCACCAAAAGTCCCACGAGCGTTCCGATGGCCAGCGGTATCAGCGCGGATACGTAAAGCTTCGATTTGCGGAAGCGCATCTTGAAAGGCAAGGCCTGCATCCACAGATGGCGGCCAGGCCCGCGTGCCGCCAAAGCCAAGGCCACAGGCCGGCGGTTCAAAACGCCAGGTAGGCTTTCCGCCAGCATGAAACCGCCGACCACGCCGAGGAAGGTCACATAACCCAATGAAATCGTCAGATCGATGTGGCCGGCGTATTTCAAAAGATTGAACAGCCAGACCCCGAAGCCTGCACCGACAAAGCCCCCCGCGGTCAGAACTGTCCCCATCATGAAGTCGACATTGCCGCGGCGCATATGCGCCATGACGCCGGAAACCGACGACGCGACCGTTTGCGCGGCTTGGGTGCCCACGGCTACCGCTGGCGGCACGCCGATGAAGATCAGCAGCGGCGTCATCAAGAAGCCGCCGCCTACGCCGAACAGACCCGAAAGCAAGCCGACGGCTCCTCCCAATCCAAGGATCAGGAAGATGTTCACCGACATCTCAGCGATGGGCAGATAGATCTGCATAGGGGCCTCGCGCGGCCTCCCCGATAAAGAAGAACGGCCTTAATGTTTTGTAGAAGCCCCTCTGCCGGTGTTCAAGGCCCAGCAGGCAGAGCGCGCGACTTGTCTCTCACTCTCTCTACTTGGTCTCTCTATTTCGGTGCAGCGTTCTCGCGGTACCACGCGTAAGCCTTGGCGATGCCCTGTTTCAAGTCTGTAGCTGGGCGCCAACCCATGGCATTGAGCTTCGCACTCGTGACCAGCTTGCGCGGCATGCCGTCGGGTTTGCTGGCGTCGAAGACCAACTCGCCTTTGAAGCCGACCGTATCGGCGACGATCTGCGCGACTTCGCCGATGGTCACGTCGCTGCCGTAGCCGACATTGACGTGTTCTTCGTCGGAGTAGTTCTTCATGAGAAATACGCAGGCATCCGCCAAATCGTCGACATATAGGAATTCGCGCTTTGGCTTGCCGCTGCCCCAGACCGGCATGGTCTTGTCGCCAGCCAGCTTGGCGCGGTGGGCTTTGACCATCAAAGCCGGCAAGACGTGGCTTGCTTGCAGGTCATAGTTATCGCCGGGACCGTAGAGGTTGGTGGGCATGGCGCTGATGAAGTCGCGATTGAATTGGCGGCGATAGGCCTGGCACTGCCGAATGCCGGCAATCTTGGCGATGGCATACCACTGGTTCGTCGGCTCCAGCGGACCCGTGAGCAAAGCATCTTCCGACATGGGCTGTGCGGCCATACGCGGATAAATGCAGCTCGATCCCAAAAACAAAAGCTTCTCGACACCCAGTTTGTGCGCGGTGGCGATGATATTGGTCTGAATGAGCAGGTTGTTGGTGAGGAAGTCCACGGGCCGTGTATCGTTGGCAAGGATGCCGCCGACGACTGCCGCCGCGACAAAAATAGCCTGCGGCTTTTCTTTGGTCATCCACGCTTCCACATCGGCTTGGCGCGTCAGATCAAGTGTGCTGTGCGGGACCGTAATGATGCCGCAATTTTCGTTGGCTAGCCGGCGCGCGATGGCTGCCCCCACCATGCCTCTATGGCCGGCGACCCAAACGCGTTTTCCGTTCAATGCATAAGCGGACATGATCAGTCGTCTCGCCCAAATCGTTGCGATTCAGCTTTCACGGCCTGGAAGTCTGCAGCGACCATTTCCTTCACCATGGCGCGGAAAGTGGTCTTGTGTTTCCATTTCAGAATTTTATGGGCCTTGCTGGGATCACCCAGCAGCAAGTCCACCTCGGTGGGGCGGAAATAACGCGGGTCTACTTCGACCAAGGTCTTCCCGGTTTTGGTGTCGACGCCGATCTCGTTGACGCCTTTGCCTTTCCATTTGATCTTACGGCCGACCTCGGCAAAGGAGAGTTGGACAAATTCGCGCACGGCATGGGTCTCACCTGTCGCGAGCACAAAGTCATCGGCTTTCTTTTGCTGCACGATTTTCCACATGCCTTCGACGTAATCGCGCGCATGACCCCAATCGCGCTTGGCGTCGAGATTACCGAGATAGATTTTGTCCTGCAGGCCAAGCTCGATGGACGCGACGGCACGCGTGATCTTGCGCGTGACGAAGGTCTCGCCGCGTAAAGGGCTCTCGTGATTGAAAAGAATGCCGTTGGAGGCGTGATAGCCGTAAGCTTCGCGGTAGTTCACGGTGATCCAATAGGCATAAAGCTTTGCGGCGGCGTAAGGCGAGCGCGGATAGAACGGCGTCTTTTCCGACTGCGGGATTTCTTGAGCCTTGCCGTACAGCTCTGAGGTGGAGGCTTGGTAGAAGCGGGTCTTTTTCTCGAGCCCCAAAATGCGAATG
>CAITZE010000321.1 GCA_903896775.1 uncultured bacterium | reverse complement strand
CCCGCGCCAGCGAGCAATTGGGCGCAATCTACAGTCTATGATTACATATTTTTAATCGAGAAAATTCACCCGATCTGGATTTTGAACCGTCATTGCGGCGGAAGTTGAAGCGTCTCTCAGGTGAACGTCCGCTTTACGCCATGTGTGGACGGCTCCCCTTTGGCAAGTGCTTTCTTGATGTTCTGTCCTTCGGTCGGTGCGGCCATGTGTGCGGCCTGTTTTTGCGGCACACGGAGGCCGCTGGCCATAATGCCTTCCGCTAAGACGGGTCCCGGTCAAAAGCACGCGCTCCAGGCGCTTTGGCGCAAATGGGTTTTCCCGTTCTCGGTGTCGACCGATGGTGCATTACATCGCGATTGCCCTTCCCAAACTCTGCCCGGTACTGCTGGCTAGGCCGCAGCCACCATGGGTTCTCTATATCGTTCCCCGGTCATCATCATGGCCCAGATCATCCTGGCCATCTTGTTGGCCAGCGCGACCGCCGCGATCTTGGGCGTGCGCCGGGCAAGCAGCTGCACCAGCCAGGGGCGCTTGGTTCCATGCCTCTGAGCGTAACGGATGACTGCCAGGGCTCCGGCCACCAGCAGCTGGCGCAGATACCGGTCGCCCTGCTTGGTGATGCCGCCCAGCTTCTCCTTGCCGCCGCTGGAGTTCTGGCGCGGGACAAGCCCGATCCAGGCTGCCAGGTTTCTGCCGGACTTGAAGACTGTGGGGTTGGGCACTGTAGCGACCATGGCGCTGGCCAGCACCGGGCCGACGCCGGGTACTTCCATGAGCCGGCAGCCCAGCTCCGTGGACCGGGCGCTCGCCCTGACCCGCCGGTCGTTCTCCAGCACTTGGCCATTCACCAGCCCGAACTGAGAGACCAGCGGCGCCAGTGAGGCACGGGCCACCTCCGGCACACGGTCATCATCCGGGTTGCCAAGGATGGCGATCAATCGCTGAAGTCCATTGCGGCCCACCGGAGCCACCAGGCCGTACTCTGCCATATGGCCGCGGATCGCATTCGATAGCTGCACGCGCTGGCGCATCAGCATCAGCCGCACACGGTGCAGGACCAGCGTTCCTTGCTGCTCGCAGGTCTTGATCTCGACAAAACGCATCGTGGGCCGGGTCACCGCCTCACAGATCGCCTCGGCATCCGCGGCATCGTTCTTCTGCCGCTTCACATAGGGCTTTACATAGCTGGGCGGCATTAGTCGCACCCTGTGTCCCAGCTTCTGCAGTTCTCTTCCCCAGTGATGGGCGGCGGCACAGGCCTCCATCCCGACCAGGCAAGGCGGTTGCTTCGCGAAAAAATGAAGCAATCTGCTGCGGGTTAGCCGCCGCTGGACGACAACAGTCCCTCCAACATCAACGCCGTGCACCTGAAAAACCGACTTCCCAAGGTCCAAACCAATTGTCACCGCTGTTTCCATGGCCCTCCTCCATCTTGCTAGCCTCCAATAAGCTGGCGGGTTGGTGGAGAGCCGTCCACAGCATCAAAAGCGGACATTCAATGAGCCGCAAAAAGCGCTACTCCGTAGGAGCCAATATTTGGTCCTGCAGGCTCGAAGATCGCAAGCGCCAGGGCCCTGGTGCCGTCCAAAATTCCGGCCCGATGATAGGGTCTAGAGAGGCCGTCAGGGCGGCAATCGTGGCTGAGGTTAGAGCCGAAAATTGGGCCGGGCGGGCGCGTCCAAATTAGGGCACTACCCACTAGTCGTTCTCAATAACGTCGCAATTAGCAATCGCAAGCAGACAGTCAGCGTGACACGGCTCTTCTAGCTTACACCAACAAGCCAAATTTTTTCCCTGTAATGACGGCAGTGCTTCCAAGGTGGTATTTCTATGTCGCGCAAGTTTCATTCGCCAAATTTCCGATTGAGGTCCAGTGCGCATTCTAATTGCCTCAGGGAGTACAGCTTCCAACAACCACGCTCGATAGTATTGAACGCTTAGCACGGCACCAAAAACCTCGACCAGAAACGGATTATGAAAATCTGAGGCTCGGTCCACACGCATCGCGGCTCGGCCATTCGTGTTGTAACTAAGCACATTAAGCGAAAAGTTTGTGCTACGAGACAAGCGCAATCTTACTGGACAGCTTTCGCTGGTTTTCAGTCTCCGGTTGGGTGCGCCTATTAAGGTCTTTGTACCCAAACAGCTTCCCTATTTTTTGGCCAGTACCGAGAGCAGTTCAGCGCGCGCATCGTCCATCTGCGCAATGAAGCCGGGATCTTGCATCAAGCGAAGTGCAAGGATGGTTCCAAACTGCTGGCCAGCTGCGATATCACTGCGATAATGGACACCACAAACCAGCCGATGCTCGGCATATTCCGAAGCCCGCGCCAAGATTGCCTGAGACCTGCCTGGCAGCAGAGCAGATAAGATTTCCGCCATCGCAAATCCGCGCGTGGCATGACCACTGGGGTAGGAGTTGGCGGCCTTGCCCGGCTTCACGGGCGTGCAGGTTTTCAGGGCTGTGTCCACAGTATACGGCCGGTCGCGGTGGAAGAAATCCTTGGCAGCCTTAGTATCATCCTCTTCTTCATCACCTACCAAGTTGATGAGCTTGAAAGTCTTCGGCGCGGTAGCGAGATCAAAGCCAAGGGCGACGTTGAACATATCTGCTGTCTCATCCTTCGCGTCATGGGCAGCCAAAGCGCGATCGGCGTCAGTGCTACGGGCCGCAATGGCGTGCAGCTCCTGAAGCTCGGCGTTAGTCTGGGCCGAGGCTGCCACCGGCGGAGGTGGCAGGAAGTGCCTGGCATCAAAGGTGGAGGGCGCCAGCAGACCGGCCTGCGCAGGCAGACACAGCAGGCCAAGAATGAGAACGGCATACTTCATCGGTACATCCACTACAGTCGCGCCCTGATGGTGAATTGAAAGCCGCGCGAGGGCTGGAAGTAGTACTGGTCCAAGCTGCCGCCGCGGTTGAAGATGTCGTTGACACTGCTGCCACCGATCGGAGTCTTGTCAACGATGCTGACCGCACCGATGCTACGAGAATTCAGCACATTGGAAATGCCAACGCCGAATTCCAGCGCTCCCTCGGTCACGCTGGCCTTGAAGTCCATGTTGGAATAGGCGCCCAGCTTGTAGAAGGTGGTGTTGGCGGCATCGGAATATTGCTGACCGACGATCTTATCGATCAGCGAGAACTTCCAAGCGCCGCGCTTGTAGAAGATGCCCTGAGCTGAGGTCCACATCGGGATTTGCTTGAGCCAAAATCCGCCAGTCTTGCCCGATCCGATTGAGCCATTCAGGAACACCGAAAAACCTTCTAGGTCGCCGTCAAAGGCATAGGTACCCTCGCCCTCGATGCCCTTGTAGGTGGCAGTGCCGGTATTGAGGGCACAAGTCTCTCCGGCCGAACCAGTAAATGGCGCGACGTTGCAGGGCTGATAGGTGATGTTGTTATTTACTCCGATGTAATAGACGTCGGCATCAAATGTAAACTGATCGGCATAATAGACAGTGCCGAATTGGTAGTTGGTGGTGGTCTGGGCTTTGGGATAAGTGGTGGTCGGCTTGGCCTGCTCAAAGGAACTGATATCCGGCACATAGATGCCCTGGGCATATTGGGCATAGACGCTCCAGCTGGGCTCGATCTTGTAGTTGGCCATCGCAAAGGGCAGGTCGCGGGTGGTAGTGTAGGAGCCATAGACCGGCACCACTGGCTTGGTCTTCTGTTCCAGCGGCGCGGCCACACTGCGCGACCAGTTCACATACTTGAAACCCGGTGTAATGGTCAGGTTTTCCAGCGGGTGCAGTTCCAGCTCCACGAAGGGCTGGTACTGGTTCCAGTTGGAATGTTCCTGATATTCGAAAAAGCTGCCGCCATAGGGCGCCGAGGTCGGCGTGGCAACAACAGTGCTCGGCTTGGCAGTGCTGTTGTAAAGTCGGGAATCGGCAAATGTCTGATTACTGCCACGAAAGGGGTCGCAGGCGCCCGAAGCTTGGCATTGGGTAGCGTCATAATCGGAGCGGGCGCGCTGGGAGCTGGATCCTTCCCACCACACGCCGGTGCGCAGTTGACCGGTCAGCCACCCGAAATCGAAGCTCTTTGAGAGACGGAAGATATTACCATAGTTGCGGAAGGCATTCTGCTTGGTGTAACCGGGCACGTCGTTGGGGAAATATGTGCCTCCCACGATTGAACCATTGCCCTCCGTGATACCTTTTTGGATATCGGCGGTTGTCTGTGAGATAGACGTCGTGCTCCGTGTCTTGTTGCGATAGTCGTAGGTGTAGAGCGTGTTGTCTATGGCGAAGCCGTTTCCTAAATCGCCCTGCAGGCGCATGTAATCCATGTCGGTCTTCTTGTGGACATGGTTGTAAGGTGCGTAATTGCCTAGGGCAGGATTGGTGTTTTGCAGCGCATAGGTCTTGTCAAAAGCAATTACTTGGGCGGCGGTCTCACCGGCATTGTCGTTCAGGTTTTGGAATAGGGCATTGTAGCTGCCGAACAGCGTCATGGTCCAGCCACGTGCGATCTCGGTCTGGGTCTTGATCGTGATGTTCTTGGCGGCGCTGGACTGGAAGGTCAAATAGCCGCTCTGGTTTACGTCCTGGATATTGACCAAGACGCGGTTGGTGACGCCCCCGATGGTGAAATCCCCCGTCTGGTAATTAGCCACGAACTGATTGAGTCCCCAACTGCCCGCGGTTGCGGAAATTTTAGCGTGCGTATTGGATGTCAGCTCTTCCGAGAACATGTTGATCGAACCGCCATAGGTGGAGGCGCCCATATTGCCGGCATTACCAGGTCCACGATCGACATCAATGCTGCCGATGGTAGAGGCGGGGAAGTAAGACTGGGAATGATGCGACGGGCCATTCGTGTCGCCGAAAGGAATACCGTCATAGGTGATGCCGTAGCTGCCGTCGGGCAAGCCGCGCATCGTATTCTTGACGCCGCCATCCGACAGGCCGGGGCCATTGACATCGAAGCCCGTCAGGGCAGGTGCGATGGCCAGAATAGTGGTGTAATCGGCCGTGTCCGAGACTGAGTCTTCGATATAGGATCTGTTGATGATGGTCTGGGGCTCCATGGTTTCGAGCCGTGCCTTGGCCGGGGCGCTTTCGGGATCAAAGGCGGTACCTGTCACCACCACGGTTTCGATCCCGCCGGCGCCATTGGAAGATAGAAGCTGAGCCTGGGCGTTCCCGGCCATCGCCATGCCAACAGACAGGGCGAGGACAGCTGTGGACGCATACCGCCAGTTGGCTTTGCTAAATGACATCGAATTACCCCTTTGATTATACAAAAAAATAACTGAGAAACGTGCTCCCCTTTTTAGGGGATGCAACTTTTTAGAACTGATCTCATGACACCAGATCTTGAAAGATTCGTGACAGGGATCGTCGCTAAGGCAATCTTTGCTCGCGCGCAGCTGTGACTATTGTTCGCACACGCATAATGAGATTGGACGCTGCGACAAGAGACGGTCAGGTCTCTGGGGTTTTATTGGTTCGGCAGCGTCACGCGCCAAGCCAGCACCAGCGAATCCACATTCTTGCCGGATGCATCGCTGTAGGGTTTGCCCAGCATCATGCCATGCTGGGTAATGAAGTCATTGTCGCTAGCCGTGAAAAGGAAGTAGTCGTCCGGCGCGGCGGGGTCGCCAACCGGCGCGAGGGCCATGCCCTCCCATTTCTCGTAAAGATCATGGGTGTCATTGGGCGCACCATTGTGCAGGCCAAAACGCGCCAGCTGGGTGTTGTCATTCATGTCCAGGAAATCGCTCAGCCGGGCGGGCGTGAGCGAGGGATCTAGTACGCCCTTGGGCGCGACCGAACCATTCACGGCGTCACGTGGCGTGCCGGCGATATCGCTCGCCCCCGCGATATCCAAAAGCTCGACCCGCCGGAACTGGGAAGCGTCCCGCTTGCCGACAAAGCCCCCGCCACTGTCGCGGCAGAGCAGCAGGAAACGGTGATCGTCGATGGCCAGCAATTCGCTTTGCGCCGCCACGGCGCCATCGTCATAGACGGGCAGCGCGACCACATATTCATGCACCAACTTCGGCTGGGCGGGAGTGATGTCGTATTCCACCATGCGGGTATAGCGCCGCGTTGCCTTGAGCTTGTCCGGATCGGTGTCCTGCACCGCGGCGCTCTGCAGGATAGCAAACAGGCGGGTATGAGCGGGATTGATCGCCAGTCCCTCGAAACCCTGGTTGTTCTGCCGCCCTGAAATGGGCTCACCCATCTTGTAGCTTTCCCCGGTGGGCGGGCTGGCAGCCGAGAAGCTCTGGTGCAGGGTTTCGCCCGTCAGCCGCATGGGAATGAAGGCGTCGGGCGGACGGATGGCGCCGATCATTCTGCCGCCTGCCGCGAAGTGATATATATACGGTCCGTATTCGTCGCTGATCCAGGAGGTTCCGTCGCCGGGGAGCACCACGCCCTCGCTGTCAAAGCTAACATGGCGGTTAGGACCGATGGGCAGATCCGGAAATCCGCGCTCCGCAGGCCGCACGGTGCTGGGATCAAGGCCCGTGAGCGGCTGGCCGACGCTGTCCTTGAGCAGGACCGAGCCGGAATAGGCAAGGGTGACGCCCTGTTCAGGTCCCGGCGACGCGCCATAATAGGGGGCGAGCGTAAGCCGGAAATTCTGGAGGCGCCCGTGATAATCGGTCGTACCTTCGGTATTCCAGCCCCGGTCGGGCAACATCGTGACCTTGCCGCTGTAATGGGTGCCATGACGTTGCCAGCTGCCTGGTACCAGCGCCATGCCGGAGCCAAATCCGCCCAGCGTTTCGCCCATTTGGTCGGTTGCGTCACTGGGAATGCGCGCGACACCAACCAGGGTCGCTGCCTGGGTGGCAGGAGCCAGCAACAGGCAGAATGTGGAGACCAGAATAAGGCGCATGGCGATTCCCTTCGTGGCACGAAAGGTTCTGGCGCTTTATCAAGACAGTTCCGTGACCGTCTAACTAGCTAAAATCTGTCCATTCCGAAAAATATATCCGGCCGCAGTATTAGGGAAGTCCACCAGCTATGTCGGTTGCTATGATGCACTCCCAACGACCGACTGGCCTGCAATCGGGAATGTCCGCTTTGGGTCAAAAGCAGCCATTCGACCCCCTGCAGCCGAAGGTCCGCTTTACCCCCCAAAGCGGTCATTCGTGCGAGGGCGGCCCAATGGCTGCTTTTGACCCAAAGCGGACATTCCCGATTGCAGGCCAGTCGGTCGTTGGGAGTGCATCATAGCAACCGACATAGCTGGTGG
>CAITZE010000320.1 GCA_903896775.1 uncultured bacterium | reverse complement strand
GCCTGGAAACGCGGCGACCTGGCTGGCGCGTTGTCGCGTATCAAGATCGCGGCAGCGGCCTGCGTCGTGATGTTTGTGATTTCGCTACTCATCAACGGCGTCAGCATGATCGACATCGGCGGCGCTTTTGGATTGGCAATGGCAGCGTGGCTTGGCATCGCGAGCCTCAGCGAGTGGGCCGACCGCGTGAAGATCACGCGGAGTGGTGCATGGGCCCGCATCAGCAACCTGCCGCGCTCCGCGCATGGCATGACCATCGCGCACTTCGGTATGGCGGTGCTGATCGCAGGCGTCGCCAGCGCCTCGGCCTGGAGACAAGAGCGCATCCAGACCATGACACCCGGCCAATCGATTGATATCGCGGGCTACAGCATGACCTTCCAAGGCGTGAAGATGATCAAGGGCCCTAACTATGACGCGGGCCAAGCCACCATCGTCGCCTCGAAAAACGGCCATGAGATCGCGACCATGCACCCCGAGCTGCGCGCTTACTTCCAGCCGCCGCAGCAGACCACCTTCACCTCGATCCACACCACGATCTTCGCTGATCTTTATGCGGCATTGGGCGAAGCGCAAGGCGACAGCGGCGCCTTTGTGACGCGCTTCTACTATCAACCGTTGGTGCCCTTCGTGTGGTACGGCGTGTTGCTGATGGCTTTCGGTGGCCTGGTTTCGCTGTCTGACCGCAGACACCGCGTCGGTGCGCCGCAGCGCGCCGCGCAAAGCGCGCGCACCAGCGGTCCCCTGCCGGCGGCCGCGGAATAATCATGACCGAGACTGTCCCCTCGTCTGCTCAAAGCCCAGCACCACGCGGCAAGCGCTGGCCTTATGTGCTGCCTTTGGTGATCTTGCTGGCGTTGGGCGGCATCTTCGCGAAACGTTTGCTGGACGTGGAGAACGGGGTCGATCCAAGCCTGATTCCCACCGTGCTGTTAAACACCCCTATGCCGTCTTTCGATTTGCCGGCACTGCCCGGCCGCGGCGAAGCATTGAAGAGCGACGATCTCAAAGGCCAGGTGTTCCTGATCAATTTCTGGGGTTCGTGGTGCATCGCTTGTGCGGCCGAACATGCGATGTTGCTTGATATCGCCGCCAGCGGCGATGCGCCAATCCATGGCGTGGACTGGCGCGACGAGCCGGCGCTTGGTTTGAAGTGGCTGACACAACGCGGCGATCCTTACGCTAAGGTCGGTCAGGATCCGCAAAGCAAAACCGCGATCGCTTTTGGCGTGGTTGCCGCGCCGGAAACCTTCCTGATCGATAAACAGGGCGTCATTCGCTACAAGCAAACCGGTCCCATCACGCAAGAAGACTGGCACAAAAAAATCCAGCCGCTGATTGCGCAGCTGAAAAAATGAAGCGCTTAATTCCTCTTTTTGCCGCGTTGCTGATCTCGGGCGCCGCTTTTGCCGTGGAGCCCAGCGAAATGCTCAAAGACCCTGCGCTGGAAGCGCGCGCGCGCGAAGTCAGCAAGCAAATACGCTGCGTGCAGTGTCAAAACGAGACCATTGACGAATCCCATGCCGAGATCGCGCGCGACATGCGCGTCTTGGTGCGCGAGCGCATTCTAGCCGGCGACAGTAACGAACAGATCGTCGGTTATATGGTTGATCGCTACGGCGATTATGTGCGCCTGCAGCCGCGCTTTATGTCCAGCACACTCATCCTTTGGTTTGGTCCACTTATATTCCTGCTACTCGGCGGCCTCGCCGTTGCGTCACGACTGAAACGCGGCGGCGATGCCGCCGAACCCCTTACACCTGAAGAGGAAGCGGCCCTCGCTTCCCTCAATGATTCCGGAGAGAAAGCGCCATGATGATCTGGGTAATAATGGGCGTCGTCGCTGTCGTGGTCATCGGCATTCTGTTGTGGCCGTTGTTCAAGACTCCCGCCGTGTCGCAAGATCGCGCGGCCTACGACATGACGATCTTTCAGGATCAACTGAAAGAAGTCGACCGCGATGTCGAGCGTGGTGTGTTGACGCCGGAAGAAGCCGAAGCCGCGCGCCTTGAAATTCAACGCCGTATCCTGGCCGCGGACAAAGCGCCTGTTGAGACGCATTCCACGGATTCCCGCCGCAAGCGTCTGATCGCAGCGGCCGTGGTTGCCGTGGTGGTGCCGGCCATTGCGGTTGGTGTTTATCTGAAAGTCGGCGCACCGAGCTTGGCGACCAGCGCCAATCAGGATGCCGCCCGCGAAGCTGCCGAGACGGCGGAGATCGACAAGATGATCGCGCAGCTCGCAGCCAAAGTCGCAAAAGATCCGACCGACGCCGATTCTCTCAACCTGCTCGCGCGCAGCTACGCCATGACCGGCAAATTCGATGATGCCGTTAAAGCCTACAAAGCCCTGGTGGCGCTTGATCCCAACGCTGCCAACTACGCCGGCTACGGTGAAGTCGTGGTGTACGGCAACGACGGCAAAGTGAACAAGGAAGCCCACGATGCTTTCGTGAAGGCCTTGATCGTTGATCATGAAGAACCCCGCGCGCAGTATTATTTGGGTTTGGAGCAGCTCGACAATAAACAGCCGGAAAACGCCATGGCGATGTGGCGCTTCCTGGCCGAATCCTCGCCGAAAGACGCGCCCTGGATGGCGATGGTGCAAGAGCAGATGGCCAATGCCTCCAAGGACGCCAATCTGCCGTCCATGGCGGTTGATGCGCGCCATGCGCTGGAATTCATTCCGCCAGAAGAACGTATGATGGCGAAAGTGCAGACCGCAGCACCTCCGGCGGCCATGACCGCACGCCCCGCACCCGCAGCACCCGGCCAAATGCCGCCCGAGACGCTGAAGAAGGTTGAAGAGATGGTGGCAGGATTGGCGACACACCTGGAAGCCAACCCCAGCGACTACGACGGCTGGCTGATGCTGGGCCGCTCCTACACCGTGTTGAAGAAATACGACGATGCGAAAAAAGCCTACGACAAAGCTTCGGGCTTGAAGCCCGGCGATGCGGAGCCGAAGGTTCAATACATGGCCTCGCTGATGGGATTGATCGATCCCGCCGCCGATGGACCGTTGCCGCAGAACGTGACCGATGCCGCCACCGATGTTCTGAAACTGGATCCCAAGCAGCCCGATGCTTTGTACGTCTCGGGCCTCGCGCGCGCCAAAGCCGGCGACAAAGCCGGAGCCCGCACGTACTTCACGCAAGCGCAGGCGGCTATGCCAGCGGATTCACCGCTCAAGGAATATGTCGATCTCCAGCTTCGCAATCTCGATGCGGCGAAATAGGTGCGAGTAACCGCATTGCGTGAAAGACATCATGATTAAGCGTATTGCCGTCGCCCTTGCCATTCTGGCCGCCACGGCTTTGATTCTGGTGTTGTACTTACCCGATACGCGTCCACAGCCGCCGGTCGCCATGGTGTCCGGCGATGTGGCCATTGGCGGGCCTTTCACGCTGGCCGACACCAAGGGCAACGCCGTCACCGACGCCG
>CAITZE010000319.1 GCA_903896775.1 uncultured bacterium | reverse complement strand
GTAATCATATGGTTACTAAATTATATGCGTGCAGGGGCTTTTAGCCTTAATGTTCATGGTGTTATAAAGCGTTGGGGTACAAGGGATAGGCGAACATCGTGGCGCTTACGCAATTAATTGTGCTGGCGGTGTTACAGACCATAACCGAGGTCTTCCCTATCGGTGCCGAGGGGCATTTGGCCCTGATTTCTCAAATCCTGCCGGTACAGCCCCCGGACATCGGTTTTCCGTTCGCTCTAAGGCTTGGATCCTTGCTGGCCGTCATGGCCTATTTCTCAAGCGACCTGTTCGACATGGTCACCGGCGCGATTCGCGCCGCCAAAGGCAAACGCGACCCCGCTGCGCGGCTGGCTGTTCAGCTCTGCGTCGCCGGCATCGTCACCGTGGCTGCGGGTTCGGCTTTCGAGCATTACGTCGCCGGAGGCTGGAAAACGCCCATGCTTATGGGGTGGGCCATTGTCGGCGGCGCTGTATTGCTTTGGCTGTTTGACAACATGAGCATGACCGTCAAGCGTATCGAGCACGCGTCATTTGCCGACGCTATCGTCATCGGCCTGTGCCAGGTGATCGCGCTGATCCCTGGTGTCGGCAGCGCCGCGATCACCATCACCATGGCGCGGCTTTTAGGCTATGAGCGCTCCGATGCGGCGCGGTTCTATTTTCTGCTGTCGATTCCGGTCTCAATCGTTCTGACCGCGCGCGAGGCCTATCGCCTCTTTGATCTTCAGCGTGGCACCGTTAGTCACATCGATATGCTGTGCGCCGGCGCTGCGTTTTTTGCGGGCCTCATCGGCATCGCCATTTTGATGGCCTGGTTGCGCCGCTCGACTTTCACGCCTTTTGTGATTTATCGCCTGGTCCTGGGCGCTGCGGTTCTTGCACTCGCTTACGATATAGTTTCGTTCTAAGTAACGTGACTTAAATGAACGTGACTTGGAACTCCGAACCGCGAGCAGTACCTTCATGCTGAGAAAACTCTACGACTGGACGCTGAGCCTTGCCGGCAGGCCTTATGCTTTGTGGGCGCTGGCGGCGATTTCCTTTGCCGAGAGTTCGTTCTTTCCGATGCCGCCGGATCTTCTGCTGATCCCGATGGTCTTGGCGCAACGCCAACGCGCCTGGCTGATCGCCGGTGTGGCCACCATAACGTCGGTG
Organism: uncultured bacterium; assembly: GCA_903896775.1. Lineage (GTDB taxonomy): Bacteria > Pseudomonadota > Alphaproteobacteria > Rhodospirillales > Rhodospirillaceae > SHVO01. The sequence goes on along the minus strand of CAITZE010000319.1, from coordinate 1,748 downwards.
CTGGGTGGGTTGGTTGGTTACGCCATTGGCGCGTATCTTTTTGACAGCGTCGGGCAATGGGTGATTGGGCTTTACGGCCTTCAATCCAAAGCCGACGAGTTTCACACTTTTTTTGAGCACTACGGTCTTTGGGTGATTTTGGCCAAGGGCCTGACGCCAATTCCGTTCAAGATCGTCACCATCACCAGCGGGGCGATGCACTTTGATCTTGTGACATTCATTGTGGCGTCGACCATCACGCGCGGCGCGCGGTTTTTCCTGGTGGCGGCGCTACTCAAGCGCTACGGCCCGCCGATTCAGAGCTTCATAGAAAAGCGCCTGACGCTTGTCTTTTTGGTGTTTCTCGCCTTGGTGATCGCGGGCTTTGCCGCGATCAAATACTTCTAACGCCCGTTAGCGTTTTTCAGATTAGCGCGCTTCTGCGCGGATGCGCTTGTTCTGCTGTAAGGGGCGGAAGCGCTTGAGGTATGTGGGCACCACAACTTCCAGCGTCGTCGGCGTAATTCCGAACACGGCAAGGCCCGGCCGGCGGCCCGTCGCCACACTGCCCAACTTCAAAAGCTTCACCTGATCGGGCGTCAGCAGCGGTGTGGGGAGGAATTGCAGGAAGATGGCGGCGATGTCCGCGATCACGTACGGCACGCCCCAGACCATGCGTTTGCGCTGCGTTTCGCGGTTCACGATGTTCATGATCTCGCGCATATCGTACACGCGCGGACCCGCGAGTTCGTAGATCTTGCCGGAATGGCCTTCGCCTTCCAGCGACTGCGCGATGGCTTCAACCACATCGCCGACATAGACCGGTTGGAATTTGGACCCGCCGCCGGCTGGCGTGTGCGGATTGGAATTGGTGAAAAAGGCAATGGCGGGCGAAAGCTGCGCCATACGGCCGAAGCGGTTGAAGAACCCGTCTTCGGTGCCGAAGACAACGCTGGGGCGGAAAATCGTCACACCCGGGAAAATGCCGCGCACGGCCATCTCGCCGGCATCCCTGCTGCGCGCATAAGCCGAAGGCGATTGCGGATCGGCGCCAAGCGCCGACATCTGCACCAGACGCTTCACGCCGGCAGCGACAGCGGCTTTGGCGACCGTCGTAGCGCCTTCGACATGAATGGCGTCGAAAGTGCGCTGGCCGCGCTCGAACAGAACGCCCACCAGATTGACCACGGCGTCGGCGCCATGAACGGCGGCGGCCACGCTGGCCGCATCGGTGACCGAGGCGGGAAACAGGGAAATCTGGCCGACATTGCCGGCGGGCTTCAGGAAGGCGGCCTTTTGCACGTCGCGCACGGCCACACGTACCCGCCAGCCCTTTTGCGCCAGATGCCGGACCAGATAACGGCCGATAAAGCCCGACCCGCCGAAGATCGTCACCAGTTTTTCAGTCATGGTCAGTCGTCCGCTCTAAAGAATGCCGGATGGGGAATGCCGAAGTGTGTTTTATCCCCTCCCTTCACTCGCATAGAAACACCTGCACTGGCAACATGTTGGGGGTGGCCTTGGGTCATAAGGGGTATGGACCCCGGGCCGGCCTAAGACAGCCGCCAAAGCCTTGGCCAGTCTTGCATTCCACCTTGCTTTCCGGGGGCGGGCACTGTATCCGTCACGCCCTGTTCAGAGGCCCTGGGTTCCCCAGGTCTCCCGCTGGGCGCCCAGGTGGTGGAATTGGTAGACGCGCTGGCTTCAGGTGCCAGTGTCCGCAAGGACGTGAAGGTTCGAGTCCTTTCCTGGGCACCACGCGCTTACGC
>CAITZE010000318.1 GCA_903896775.1 uncultured bacterium | reverse complement strand
GGTATCGTGCGCTCCACCTCCCCCGGCACAACGAACCAGAAGGATTCCAAGACCATCGCCGATAAAATGGCCATCGCGATGCGAGCTACCGATTGAGAATTGGCTCGCACGACTGCTGAAAGCAATCTGGCGAACGGAAATAGAAAACCCAGGAGGACGATAGCCCACAGAACGATCAGCCAAATTCCTTGCGAGCGCGCGATATACCACACCACTTCTTCCGGGCGGTCACCGGCCCAGACAATGATGAATTGCATGGCATGCATGTAAGCCCAGAGCAGAAGGACGGCGACAAGCAGCGCACCAAGCATCGGATGCGAACGACCGCGCACGTGAAGAATCAGCGTCGCACTTAAGCCAGACAGCACGGCCTGCGCGAGAAAAATGAGCCCAAAGATCGAGGACGAGAATTCGCTTTGCAGCGACATGATCCAATCCACCGCGGCGAGACTTATTGTCAATACGATAAGCATCAAAGCCTGAGCAGCTAGACCGACAGCGCCAATCCTTGACCGCGCACGCGCGCCAAGCCAAAGCCATAGCGCAAAATAAACCATCGTTCGCAGAGCCATAAACCAGGGCAACATGTAAAAATGCCGAAATGCCGTGGGCTCAGATTGCGGCGTGCGATCCCAGGCATTGAAAAGAATGCCGATCACAATCGGAAGAAACAGAAGCCCTGCTGCAGGCAGTAACCGTGTTACCGCGCGGGCATATGGCCCAAGAACGTCACGCCACTCGCCGCCGATCACGTCCATCATATAAAGAAGAACGAGCGCGCCAAGCGGCAGAGAAACCAGCGCCAAAACCGCACCGAGATAGACATGCAATGCGTCCGATACGCCGAGAACCAATCCGGCGGCAAACAAGACAATACCGACGACAGGCACGGCCATCACGCCATTCATATGATCCCGTGAAACCGCGGCGGTCATGGCGTCGCCTCAAGTTGCCCACGCATCGCCGCGTCGATTTCAGTCACAGGAATATTGTGGCTGAGTTGCAGCGCGCGAATATAGGCGACGATGGCCCAGCGATCTGCCGGCGAAATGCGCGATGCATAGGGATACATAGCGCCGTAACCGCCGGCGATGACATGCATCAAGTATCGGTCACTCGCTTTCAGTAGCCTCTCATCGTAATAACCCGAGGGCCTTGGGTAACCGCGTTGAGGAATGAGGCCGTTGCCGGTGCCGTCGCGGCCATGACACGGCGCACAGTAGATATCGAAGCGTTCCTGTCCGCGCCCAAGCAACGCTGCCGTCATGGCAGGCCGTACCTCATTAGCAACGCTCTCCGCCGGCTCGCCCCGCGCGACCGTACCTTGCGGTGATGTTTGGCTCGTTATGCCGTCGGGAAACAGCTTTCCATCGCGGTAAGGCTTGTATTTCGGCTGGTCGGACATCTCGCCCTCGCCGCAAGCTGAGAGCACCAGCAGGATTACACAGACGATTAAGGTCGTCGATCAGGTTAAAGCTTTGGAAAACGAAGCCGATGCCGACAGAACGACGCAAGGTCGTCAGACGCTCTTCGTTATAGCCGGCCACGTCCTCACCGAAGAACCAATAGTGACCCGAAGTCGGTTGATCGATAAGCCCGAGAACATTCAACAGTGTCGACTTGCCGCAACCCGAAGGCCCCATGATGGCGAGGAACTCGCGGTCCGGT
>CAITZE010000317.1 GCA_903896775.1 uncultured bacterium | reverse complement strand
TGAGCCGAACGCCGCGCTTTGGCAAAATCGCCGGCTGCGGCGCTTTGCGTAACCTCAACAAGATATTGTTCCATGGACGCGAGGCAGCGCGCCAGAAGATTGCTCATTAGCGCCGGCCCCAATCCATCGCTAAGGCCATCGATGCGTTGACGATCAAAAACCGGGACATTACCCGGCAGCGGGCTTTCTCTCTCAAGCGGCGCTGGCGAAGGCGACACCGCCTCCCCCGTACGATGCGCGTTTTCCAGCAATGTCTTTATTTCGCGTGCAAGTACCGACCACTCGATGGGCTTAGTGACAACAGCATCGCATCCGGACTGCAGGTAACGCGCGCGGCTTTCGGGAATCGCATCGGCTGTCAACGCGATGATCGGCACAGCAGTGCCGGGCAAGCCCCCGCGCCGAATGAGACGCACAGCTTCGGTGCCGTCCATGATCGGCATTTGCATATCCATCAGGATGATATCGAAAGCCTCGGATTGGAAACGCAGCACAGCTTCTTTGCCGTTGTCCACCGTAACGACCGTATGGCCCCACATTTCCATGACCTGGCGTACGAGGAACTGTGTTGTCGAATTGTCCTCGGCGAACAGGACTTTGAGGTTGTGGCCGCGCAATACGTCGCCGATGCGCGCCGGCGTAATAGAGAAACGATGCTCGATTGCCTCGGCAACCCCCGGCAGCAATCGAATGGAGAACGAGAAGGTTGAGCCCTGCCCCTGTGCGCTTTGAACGCGGATTGAACCGCGCATGGCCTCGACGATTTGCTTGCAGATGTGAAGACCGAGACCGGTGCCGCCGAAGCGCCGTGACGTCGAACTGTCTTCCTGCTCAAAGGGCCTGAAGAGACGCCCCTGTGCTTCAAGCGACATCCCAATGCCGGTGTCCTTGACTTCGAATTCCGACAATACCATCCCGTCGTCCTGCAGGCTTTGGCGGCATTTGACCTCGACCGCGCCCTGATCGGTGAATTTCAATGCATTGCCGACGAGATTAAAAAGAATCTGGCGCAGCCGTTTAGGATCGCCGTTTAGCACATCGTTATCGGTGTGCCCTTCCACACTAAAGAGCAGACCCTTCTGACTCATGGCGGGCGTGAAGAACTCCTGCACGTCCTTCATGACCTGGGAGACCCGGAAGTCGGTGGTATCCAAATCCAGTCGGCCTGCTTCGATCTTAGCCAAATCCAAAAGGTCGTTAAGCAACTCGAGGAAAGAGCGCGCGGAGCGCTCAAGTGTCTCGGTAATGTTCTTTTGTTCTGATGTCTGATGACTCGCGAGCAACAGATCACACATACCGATGATACCGGTCATGGGTGTGCGGAGTTCATGACTCATATTGGTCAAGAACGCAGACTTGGCGGTATTGGCGCGCTCGGCGGCGCGGCGTGCGGCGATGGTTTCGCGCTCTAGTCGACGACGGCCGGTCAGCACTGCAGCGATTGGTAAAATGGTGAAAACCACTGTCGCCAGGAAGATCTGCAAAAGCACGACGCCTTCGGAGACTGAAGCCGACTGTGCCGGAGCGAAAGGCCCGTAACCCGCGATCATCAAAGGAATCGAGAGTACCGCGAGAATTGACATGGCCAATGCGGCGCCGACAAAGCGCAACCGGAAGGCCGCGAGAATCAGGATTGGAAAAACGAGGAACAGTAATCGGCTGCTGCCTTGCGTGAATGTACCGATCGACACCACCGTCACCAGCAAGAGGATCGCAGCGGTCTGCGGGCGATTGGCTTTACTGGTGATTTGGTCCCACTCGTCCGAACGCAACATCAGCAGCAACGGCACGATGGTTAAAACCCCTAAAGAGTCGGCCGCGAACCAGGTCTGAAGGATAGGCCAGCCATCGACGCCATTTAAGAGGCTAAGGATTATCGACGCTGTGATGGCGCTCGCGCCGAGCCCGAGCAAGCCGCAGATAATCAAAAAGCGTCCAAAGGTGCCGGGCCGCGTCAGATCCGGCGGCATTTCAACGGCGCGCGAAAATAGTACGATCGACACGAGATCTCAACGGTGTTGCAGGCTGATAGCAAGAGCGCGACACCAAAGGTGTCGGCCGCCAACCAATCGGCAATCATGTTCCCGCAGTAACCCGCAAAGAGTAAAGGCATCCAAGCCTGCCGCGGCGAACGCAGAAGTATGGCGAGCATGAAAGCATCAGCGGGCCAGATGATGGCAACGCGCCCTGCTTGGCGTGTGAACTCAGCGCCGGCATAGGCCGTGATAAAAACCACTGCCGCACAAAATAGGACTGGAGTTTTTGGGACTGAGGCCCAGCTTTTGAATGCTTGCGACATTCGCTGGACGAGAGGATTAATCATTGCCTGGCGCTCTTCATACGCGTTGGGCAATTCCCCTCCCGGAATCGCAAGACAAAGTATTCCAGCGATTCCCGAGCATTCCTAGGGGAATTATCGAAATAGTTCAAATTTCGGTAATAAAATTAACAAGGGAGTTGAGACATTCAACTGGCGATTATTTGTAGGTAGTTCGGGCACTTAACGATGATCGCAAGCGATTGAGTATTTCGTAAAGCACGGCTAAGAGGGTCATGCACCTTCCAACGATACGTCCGTTTCCCGTGTCATGTTG
>CAITZE010000316.1 GCA_903896775.1 uncultured bacterium | reverse complement strand
GTATGGTCCAAGCGTTCACGCTTATATGGCCGTGGGGACCCCATACAATTTACCGGCGCGAGTCTCGAAGGCCGAAACCATGCGGCGCACCGCTTCCTCGAACAGCACGCCAATTAGCGCCTGCAGCAGCTTCGATTTGAATTCAAAAGACAGGTAAAACGACACTGTCGTGCCGCCTTCAGAGGCAGCGAATTTCCACGCGTTGGTCAGATATTCAAACGGCCCGCTCAGATATTCAACGGTGATTTCTTCCACCGGCTTCAACGTCACGCGCGAGGTGAATTGCTCGCGCACCATTTTGAATCCAACCACCAGATCGGCAGTGAAGGACGTGGGCGACTCCTTTCTCGCGATCCGGCACGCGAGGCACCAGGGTAGAAATTCCGGATAGCGCTCGACATCGGCCACGAGGTCGTAAACCTGCTGCGGCGTGTAAGGCAACAACCGGGTTTCGCGATGGATCGGCATTAGCCGCGGAGTTGCTGCGCGCGAGCTTCGCGCAGACGGGCGAAATCGGAGTCAGCGTGATAGGACGAGCGCGTGAGCGGCGTCGCCGACACCATCAAGAAGCCCTTGGCGCGGGCGATACGTTCGTATTCCGCGAACTCTTCCGGCGAGACAAAACGCTCTACAGCCGCATGGCGCGGCGTCGGTTGCAGATATTGCCCGATGGTCAAGAAATCGACATTGGCGGCGCGCATGTCGTCCATGACCTGCAGCACTTCTTCCTTCATTTCACCAAGACCAACCATGACGCCCGACTTGGTGAACATGGAAGGATCGATTTCCTTGACGCGCTCCAAGAGGCGCAGGCTGGTGTAATAGCGCGCGCTGGCGCGGACTTTGCGGTATAGGCGCGGCACAGTTTCGAGATTATGGTTGTAAACATCGGGCCGCGCTTGAGCGACCAGATCGACCATGCCGAGTTTCTTGCGGAAATCCGGCGTAAGAACTTCGATGGTGGTTTCAGGCGTAGCCGCACGGATCGCTTTGATCACTTCGACCCAGTGGTTTGCGCCGCCGTCATCGAGATCGTCACGATCCACAGAAGTAATAACGACGTGACGCAGACCCAGGCTGCGCACAGCCTCAGCCACATGAGCGGGTTCTTCCGCGTCGATCGCGCCGGGTTTGCCAGTTTTAACATTGCAGAAGGCGCAAGCCCGCGTGCAGATGTCGCCCAGGATCATCATGGTGGCGTGCTTCTGCGCCCAGCATTCGCCGATATTGGGGCACGCCGCTTCCTCGCAGACCGTGTGTAGCTTGAGATCGCGCATCAGCTTGCGCGTATTGTGATATTCAGGCGACGTCGGCGCCTTAACCCGAAGCCAATTAGGCTTGGGCAAACGCGGCTTGTTATCTTTGAGGTTTTCGACGTTGCTCATGGTTTTGCCAGTTTTATCTAATGCGCCGTCTTCATCTTTGCCAGCAGCGCGTCATAATCTCGTTTGAAAGAAGACAACGCCGTGGTCTGGCGGACAAGTGTGTTCCCGCGATAGAAGCCAACCAAAAACACATCTTGCTTAAAGAGGTTGTCTTTCAAGTCAAAGGTCGCGCCCTTATCCAGGCTAACCTTCCCTTCCTTCAAGTAAGTCTCGCAGTTGTCTTCTTCGCAGTTATCAAAGCCGAGCTGCAGTAAGGTTTCTCTATCGGCAACGGTTTTAAAAGTGTCGCCATAGGGAACTGACTTCGCAAAGCTCGTTATAATTCCGCGCCCCTGATCAGCATCGGGCGGCACCGTCAGGATTATGAGATCGACTTTGCGTGATTTACGATTCACTTCGACAGTGATTTGGACGGCTTTCCCATCTGGCTCAATGCCGCCACCCGCTTCGTCCGTCGCACCCAAGGTCAGGCTGAGGGCGCAAGCCTCGGGCAAACAATCGGAGGACCAATCTCCCGCCACGGGTTGCGGCGTGCTGTCAGCAGCGAAGCTCGCACCTTGAGCAGCAAACAAGAATATGGCGCCGCAGCTCAGACGAAAAAGGAACCGAGGAACAAACCCAAACATGGGTTTCACCTTACATGTTTATCGCTTGGCCGTAAGCATCGAGCACGGATTCATGCATCATCTCCGACAGCGTCGGATGCGGGAAGATCGTGTGCATCAATTCCTGCTCGGTGGTTTCAAGCGTCTTGGCAATGGCATAGCCCTGAATCAATTCGGTGACTTCGGCCCCGACCATGTGAGCGCCCAGCAACTCACCGGTCTTGGCGTCGAATACGGTTTTGACGAGGCCTTGGGTTTCGCCCAAAGCAATCGCCTTGCCATTGGCGATAAACGGATAGCGCCCGACCTTCACCTGATAACCCTTGTCCTTGGCAGCCTGCTCGGTGAGGCCAACGCTGGCGATCTGCGGATGACAGTAGGTGCAGCCCGGAATGCCCAGCACGTTCAAAGGATGCGGATGCATTCCGGCGATCTTCTCAACGCAGATGACGGCTTCGTGGCCGGCTTTATGCGCAAGCCACGGTGGACCGGTGAGATCGCCGATGGCGTAAATGCCCGGCTCGCCGGTTTCGCAATAAGGGCCCGCGATGACATGGGTCTTCTCGACTTTGATCTGCGTGCCTTCGAGACCGATGTTCTCGACGTTACCAACAATGCCTACAGCAGAGATCACCCGCTCGAAGGTGAACTCTTCCGCTTTACCGTTCTGTTCGACGGTCGCCGTAACATCGTTAGCGTTGCGCTTCAAACTTTTCACGACCGCTTTGGTCTTAATGACCATGCCCTGCTTTTCGAACTGCTTATGGGCAAGTGTGGAGATTTCAGCGTCTTCCACCGGCACAATGCGGTCGAGCACTTCAACGACAGTCACTTTGCATCCGAGCGTTTGATAGAAGCTCGCGAACTCGATGCCAATCGCGCCCGAGCCGATGACCAGTAGAGTCTTCGGGAAAGTCTTCGGCACCATGGCGTGGCGATAGTTCCACACCAAATTTCCGTCGGCTTCGAGGCCCGGCAATTCGCGCGCACGTGCGCCCGTGGCGAGAATGATGTTCTTCGCCGTCAGATCAGCGACCGGCTTCCCGTCTTTCGTGACGTTCAACTTTCCTTTGCCAGCAAGCTTGGCGTGGCCGTCGAACACCGTGACTTTATTTTTCTTCATCAGGTGTTTGACGCCGGCATTGAGCTGCGCCGCAACACCGCGCGAACGCTTGATCACGGCTTCGATGTCGAACGCGATGTTGTCGGCCTTCAGGCCGAATTCCTTGGCGCGATGCATCAGGTGATAGACTTCAGCAGTACGCAGTAATGCCTTCGTCGGGATGCAGCCCCAGTTCAGACAGATGCCGCCGAGATTTTCCTTCTCGACGAGTGCTGTCTTCATGCCGAGCTGAGAAGCGCGGATGGCAGCCGTGTAGCCGCCCGGTCCGCCGCCAACTACGATGAGGTCGAATTGCGTGTCGGTCATGACTGCGGCCTATAACAGCATACGGATCGGATTTTCGATGAGCGCCTGGAACGCCTGCAGGAATTCCGCACCCACCGCACCGTCGACAACCCGGTGATCGCACGACAGCGTACAGGTCATGACGTTCGCAATCGCGATTGCACCGTTCTTTACAATCGCGCGCTCGCTGCCCGCGCCGACCGCCAGGATACAAACTTGCGGCGGATTGACGATGGCCGAAAATTCTTTGATGCCGTACATGCCGAGATTGGAGATCGAGAACCCGCCACCTTGGAATTCCTCGAGCTTCAACTTCTTGGCTTTGGCGCGCGCGGCCAAGTCTTTCACTTCGGCGGAGATGGCGGCCAGGCCCTTCTTGTCGGCATGGCGCACGATGGGCGTAATCAAGCCTTCAGGTGTGGCGACCGCAACCGAGATGTCGACATTCTCGTAAAGGCGGATAGCTTCGTCGGTCCAAGTCGCATTGGCCTGAGGTACTTTGCGCAAAGCCAAAGCGCATGCCTTCACCACGAAATCGTTGACCGAGACTTTGACGCCGGTTTCGGCCAGCTCTTTGCGCACTTTGACGATTTCGTCGATGACGCAATCGATGGTGAGATAGAAGTGCGGGATGGTGGTCTTGGCTTCCAATAGACGCGCCGCGATAACCTTGCGCATACCGCTATTGGGAACTTCCTTGTAAGGCTGACCGAAGTCGGCAACGGGTGTCGCAGCTTTTGATGCAGGCGCTGATTTACGCGCGCCGCCACCACTCACCGCCTGATCGACGTCGGCTTTGACGATGCGGCCGTGCGGACCACTGCCATGCACAGACGCGAGATCGATGCCTGCATTGGCGGCGATACGTTTGGCCAGCGGGCTTGCGAACACACGTTGGCCCGAAGCTTTCGGCGCTGGCGCTGCAGCAGCTTTCGGGGCGGGTGCGCTCGCAGGTTGCGGCGCTGCTGCTTTAGGTACGCCTGCCGAAGCAGGTTCAGCTTTCGCAGCTGGAGCGGGCGCCGCAGCGGCGGGCTTTGCAGCCCCTGCACTCTCGCCTTCCAGCAGCAAGACAGCTATGGGCTGATTGACGGACACTTTCTCGGTGCCTTCGGGCACCAGGATTTGTCCCAGCGTGCCTTCGTCGACGGCTTCCATTTCCATGGTCGCTTTGTCGGTTTCGATTTCGGCGATGACGTCGCCGCTCTTGATTGCATCGCCGGACTTCTTGAGCCATTTGGCGAGTTTGCCCTCGGTCATGGTCGGCGAGAGGGCGGGCATGAGGATTTCAATGGGCATCGTGTGCGATCCTTACCGGTAACACACGGCTTTCGCCGCACTGACGATGTCTTCGACCTGAGGCAAAGCCATCACTTCTAGGTTGGCCGCGTAAGGCATCGGCACGTCCTTGCCGGCGACACGCAAGACCGGCGCGTCGAGGTGATCGAAGGCTTGCTCCATGATCGTCGCGGCGATTTCCGCGCCAATGCCAGAGAACGCCCAGCCTTCTTCGCAGGTGACGCAGCGGTTGGTCTTCTGGATCGAAGCGAGGATCGTTGCCGTGTCGAGTGGGCGGATTGAGCGCAGGTTGATGACTTCGGCTTCGATGCCGGCAGCAGCCAGTTCTTCCGCCGCCTTCATGGCTTTGCCGACTATGATCGAGAACGCAACGATGGTGACGTCTTTACCAGCGCGTTCAATCTTGGCTTGGCCGATGGGCAATACGAAGTCCGGCGCATCGGGAACCGGGAAGCTTTGGCCGTAGAGAATTTCGTTTTCCAGGAAGATGACTGGATTGGGATCGCGGATGGCAGCTTTCAGCAAGCCTTTGGCATCGGCCGCCGACCATGGCGACAACACTTTCAAGCCCGGCACATGGGCGTACCAGCTCGCGTAACATTGCGAGTGCTGCGCAGCCACGCGCGCGGCAGCGCCGTTGGCACCACGGAACACGATGGGACAGCCCATCTGCCCGCCGGACATGTACAGCGTCTTCGCCGCCGAGTTGATGATCTGGTCCATGGCCTGCATGGCGAAGTTGAACGTCATGAACTCGATGATGGGAACGAGGCCACCGAAGGCCGCACCCACGCCAAGACCCGTGAAGCCGTGTTCGGTGATCGGGGTATCGACAACACGCTTCTCGCCGAACTCTTCGAGAAGCCCTTGCGAGATTTTATAAGCGCCTTGGTACTGCGCGACTTCTTCGCCCATGAGGAAGATGTTGGGGTCGCGGCGCATTTCTTCCGCCATAGCGTCGCGCAAGGCTTCGCGCACGGTCTGGGTTTTCCAAGTGGAATACTGCGCGTCGTTCTCAGGAACCGGCGCAGCGGCCACGGGCGCGGCCACGGCTTTCGCCTGTGGTTCGGCTTTGGCGGGGGCTTCTTTTGCCGCTGCAGGTGCCGGTGAGGCTCCGGCCTTTTCACCGTCGGCGAGCAATGTC
>CAITZE010000315.1 GCA_903896775.1 uncultured bacterium | reverse complement strand
GCCGATGGCCGCCGGGGTCTTTACGGAGGCGTTGGCATAAAGATGATCGTAGAGCTTTCTGATTTCGCGCTCGAACATCGGCAGATTCTGCACGAAATGCAGAGCAAGGCAACGTGTGCCCAAAAACATACGCCAAAAAAGACTACGGCCGCACGGGGGTTACCCATGCGGCCGCAGCCGATAACTTAGAGAATGAAGCCGCAGCTTATTGCGAGACTTCTTTCAGGTAAGCGATGACGTTCGCGCGGGTTTCGTCTTTCGGGAAACCGGGGAACTGCATCTTGTTGCCCGGAACGACGGCCTGCGGGTTGGTGAGGTACTTGTCGAGATGAGCTTCATCCCAGACGAAGCCGGCTTTTTTCATTCCATCGGAATAGGTGAAATCGGCAACGCTGCCGGCCTTACGGCCGATGACGCCGTGAAGATTGGGGCCGACTTTCGCGGGTTCGCCTGCGCCGAAGGTGTGGCACGAGGTGCATACGCCAGCCTGGCGCTTGCCCAATTTGGCATCGCCCGCGGCATGAGCCGCAGAAGCGACCGTGAAGGGAACCAGGATGGACGCCAACAAAATTGCCTTACGCATGAAAACTCCTCACTGTTGAAGTTGGTCCGTTAGTAGCTAGACAAGCTCAAAAACCATTTCGGGCCGGCTTCAAGATGCCCTCCCATGTATTCGGCGGCGCGCAACACGACTCACGTGATCCCTGTTGCCAGGTTCTCACTCACGCAGTTTTGAATATGAAGATGTCAAAGCGATGGCCGGTTAAAACGCTCCCCCCGAACGGCGATTACGTTTAGCGCGCGTAAGGAGCACGGCGCAACTAAAAATTTGATTAGTTTCAACCTGATGCGGGCTGTGATATGGCGCACTGCACCATCCCATAAGCGGTTCATGGGATTAGCGTTCTGACATATCAGATTCGCGTCATGTTGGCGGATTTGGGATCGGAATGGCCTTATAGCCTCGCCCTACTGCACCCGCCGGTGCTATTTTTTGAAGACCCAGAACTTGCTGACCGTGAAGTTGAGGGCAAGGCCCGCGACTGAGCCGGCCGCCACGCCCAGCACCGGCCACGCCGCCCCAAGGGCCGTGTAGGTCACGATGGCAGCATAGACGCCGTAGTTCACTACGCCCCCAAAGGCATTCGCCCCCAGAAACTTGGCCCACTGCAGCAAAGCCGGAGCCTGATCGGCACGACTAAAAGTAAAGCGCCGGTTCAAGGCCCAGGTCGTGGTCGCGGCGATGAAATAGGAAAAAACCCGCCCGCTATAAAGACCGAGGTGCAGACCTTTGAGCCCCAGGGTCAGCGCGGCCATGTCGACAAACAGGCCGACGACGCCCACGGCTGCGAACCGCAGGAACTCGGCGACGCGCGGGTTATGACGTGGATCGAAACGCAGGAGATTGCCCTTAGTGACGCAAAGCGGGCGCAGGACCGCCAGCCACCGCGGTCCGTGACGCCGAAGAGGGAAGGCGCGGCGCGGCATGCGCAAGATAGGCCATGCGTTTCATTTCGCGACGGCCGCGTGTAACGGTTTCCAAAACCAAGCCGCACGCCAGCGCGAGGAACGCGAGGATCATCAGGCCCGTGGACAAGATCGCCGTCGGCAAACGCGGCACCAAGCCGGTCTCGAAATAAGTCACGAACACCGGCCAGGCCAGGATCACCGAGGCCAGGGCCAACAACGCGGCTGTGAACGAGAAGGATTGCAGCGGGCGCTCTTCCTTCACCAGCTTGCCGATCATGAAAAGAATGCGAAAGCCGTCCTTAAAGGTCGACAGCTTGCTGACCGAACCGACGGGCCGGTCTTTATAAGGCGTCGTCACTTCCGCAATCGGCATGCGCAATTCCAGCGCATGCACGGTCAGTTCGGTTTCGATCTCGAAGCCCGCCGTGAGGCTGGGAAAGGATTTCACAAAGCGGCGCGAAAAGACGCGATAGCCCGAGAGCATATCGGCGGTGCGCTTGCCGAAGAAAAAACTCACCAGACCCGTCAGCATGAGATTTCCGAAACGGTGACCGGGCCGGTAAGCCGCTTCCACCTCGGTCACTCGAGCGCCGTTGACCATGTCGAGTTGCTCTTCGAGCAATTTGTGGATCAAGGCCGGTGCACTGGCGGCGTGATAGGTGTCGTCGCCGTCCACCATGACGTACACATCGGCCTCGACGTCGGCGAACATGCGGCGCACGACATTGCCTTTACCCTGAAGTGTCTCACGGCGCACAAGCGCGCCGGCTTCCGCTGCCACCAACGCCGTCTTATCGCGCGAGTTGTTGTCGTAGACGTAGATCGCGGCCTCGGGCAACGCCGCACGGAAGTCGGTCACAACGCGGCCGATGGCGGCCTCTTCGTTGTAACAGGGGATCAGGACGGCAATGGAAGGTTGGGCAGACATGGAAAGCGACATCGATCCGCAAAATGTTAGGTCACAGGCCTAGTCATAGGTCATGGGCCTAGTCATAGCATGAAACTTTTTACGGGTTTGCACTTTGTGAAGCTGGGCTCTCTGCGCGCACAAGCGCACATAATTCCAACTCAGAATCGAGATTGGTGGGGATGGGACGGCATCCGTTGGGTTGGAGATCTAGGCCGAAACTCGGCAGTACCTGTGCGGCGGTCCAATTATCCCACGTCGCCCGCAGCAGGAAGAGATCGCCGGTGTGAGCTGCAACGCGACTATGCAGCACCTCGTTGAAACGCGTGGCGTCGCCGGGACCGACGAGATAGCTCTGAGCCCGCAAGAAAGGGATCTCGTGCGGGAACGCCGGGATCACAAACGACATCGGCGCGAGGCCCGTCATCAGCACCATCGTCGTCGCAGGGTGAGCAATGGGCGGCACGGTGACGTCGACAAACTTGCCGCTCTCCGCCCACGGTTTGTGGCCCCAGTCGCCGGACTGTGTCGTCACGATCATGAATCCCAAAAGGCCGATGACGAGGCTGAGTTGACGCTGCCAACTTACCGGCCAGAAGGCGATGCACGCCACCGCAACCAACGGCGCCAGCATTTCCAAGGGAATGATGTAGCGGTAGATATCGAACATCGTCAGCCAGACACCGTAAGACAAGGCGGCGGCAGCCACGAGATAACGCGCGGCGAATACATCAACGGCGGGCGCATCGTCACTCTCGATGGCGCTTTTCGCTCGCGCGATCAGCAGCATTACAGGGGTAACCAGCACGACGACATAAGCGCCGAGGATACGGGCATCGCGGAAGCCGATTTCACCCGCGAGCGTGCCGTCGATAAACAGCCTGAACGGCAGCAGCAGCGCCTCAGCCACGGTCTTCGGGAAAAAGCGATCGTCGCGATAGCTGGCCGGCAGCGCCCACGGCGAGCGAATGATGTCGTTGAAATACGGAAATAACGGATTACCGTAATGCTTCCATAAATCCCACATCCACCAGCCGCCAAAGGCGGCAAAGCCCGCGATGATGCCAAGGCCGCAGGCAAAGGACAGAAAAAAGCGGCGTATAAAAGGGCCCGGCACAAACAAGAGCCCGAAGCACACACCGACGGCAAAGACCTGCGTCGGCAATTTCAGCCCAACGCCGCAGCCCACAAAAAATCCCGCGCAGGCAACGCGGCCTAAAGCGGACGACATAGGTCCGTGCTGAAGTTTTGACGCGCCGCTCACAATCACAACCAGCGCCGCCAAGATCAGCAGGCTGACGATGTTGTCGTAAAAGATCACGCCCACGAGCGAGAGGTTTCCGCCGCCCATCACACCGGTGAAGGCGATCAGAGCGGGAACAAAAGCCTGCGCGCGCGGGCTATCCAGACGCAACGTCGCAGCAGCGACCAGATAAAGCAGGATGAAGTTGCAGCCCTGCAGAGCGCCCAAGAGAAAACTGAAAACGCGCGCAGGCAGCGCATTCGCAGCCAGGAAAAACGGCACGTCCAGCGTCGGATTATAGAAGGTGGGAATTTGCGCCGGCGCCATATCCTGATCGAGGCGCCCCTGCAGCAGCGCATAGGCGTCGTACCAATGGTAGTTCCGCAAATCCCAGTTGCTGTCCTGGCCGAGAAAAACGGCATAGGCGCCGAAGAGCAACGGCACACTGAGGAACATGATCCAAACGATGCGGCGCAACGCGCCGTCTTGCGGCAACAAAGAATTGATCTCCGACGGTTTTTAGGAAGCGCAGCTTACACCACCATGTGATCGAGACCACAGGATGGCTATGATAAGATTTCGCCATACGAAACCTGTGAGAGGGGCTCCAACTTGACGAACACTTTACCAACCTTCGCCGACGTCAAAGCCGCCGCTGCACGGCTCAGTGACAAATCCAACGGCGCCGCCGTCGTCACGCCCCTCCTCCGCTCGCCTACGTTGGATAAGCTCACCGGCATGACGGTGCTGTTGAAAGCCGAACTCTTGCAGTACACGGGGTCCTTTAAATTCCGCGGCGCCTTCAATCGGCTTGCACAATTGAATGCACAAGAGCGTGCCGCTGGCGTCGTGGCTTGGTCCTCGGGCAATCATGCCCAAGGCGTCGCCGCCGCGGCGAAGCTGCTGGGCATCCCCGCGACCATCGTCATGCCCGCCGACGCACCGGCCATTAAAATGACCAACACGCGCAATCTGGGCGCTGAGATCGTGACCTACGACCGCATGACCGAGGACCGGGAAGCCATCTCCCGGCGGATCGCCGCCGAGCGCGGCGCGGTTGTGGTGCCGTCCTACGACGATCCGCATATCATCGCAGGGCAAGGCACCGCCGGCCTGGAACTCATGGCTCAAGCGCGCGCCTTGAACCTGGTCGTCGACGACGTGATCGTCCCGGCCAGTGGCGGCGGCCTCATTGCGGGAATCGGCCTGGCCGTGCATCACGCCAATCCGGCGGCCAAGGTCTACGTCGCCGAACCGGCGGGCTATGATGACCACTGCCGTTCCCTCACGTCGGGGAAACGCGAGCGAAATTCAACCTCAGCCAATGCCCTCTGCGATGCCCTGCTGGCGACAACGCCGGGTGAGCTGACCTGGGCCCTGAACGGAACGGCCTTGGCCGGCGGTTATGCGGTCAGCGACACCGACGTGAAAAAGGCCGTAGCCTTTGCCTTCGAAACCTTGAAAGTCGTGGTGGAACCTGGCGGGGCCGTGGCCCTGGCCGCACTTTTAGCCGGTCACCATAAGGCGACGTCGGGAGGCCGGCCGCGCATCGTGGCCGTCGTCTTATCCGGCGGGAATGTGGACGCAGCCACTTTCACAGACTGTTTGGCTGCGGCCGGTTTGGGCGCTTAAACGCCCCGTTTCGTTTGCCAAAAGTGC
>CAITZE010000314.1 GCA_903896775.1 uncultured bacterium | reverse complement strand
TATCCCGCCGTCGATCCGCTCGACTCCACCAGCCGTGCGCTCGATCCGCTCGTCGTTGGCGACGAACACTACAAAGTGGCGCGCGATGTGCAGCGTATTCTGCAAACCTACAAGTCGCTGCAGGACATCATCGCCATCCTGGGCATGGACGAATTGTCGGAAGAAGACAAACTCACCGTCGCCCGCGCCCGCAAGATCCAGCGCTTTCTGTCGCAGCCCTTCCATGTCGCCGAAATTTTCACCGGCAACCCGGGCGTGTTTGTGCAGCTCGCCGACACCATCAAGGGCTTCAAAGGCATCGTGAACGGCGATTACGATTATCTGCCCGAGCAGGCCTTCTACATGGTCGGCACCATCGAGCAGGCGATCGAGAAGGGCAAGAAGCTGGCGGAAGCCGCCTAAAGCGGCGTTTGTCTCTGTCAGAATTTTAGGACGCATCGATGGCCGATACGCTGAAGTTGGAACTGGTTTCGCCGGAGCGTCTTCTGCTCTCCGAACAGGTCGAGATGGTGATCGTGCCGGGCACCGAAGGTGTGTTCGGCGTGCTGCCCTTGCATGCGCCGACGATGTCGACTTTGAAGCCGGGCTTTGTCGAGGTCTATCAGGCCAACGTGGTGAAGGAGCGTTTCTTCGTCACTGGCGGCTTCGCCGAAGTCACGCCGACGAGCTGCACGGTTCTGGTGGACGAGGCGATTCCCCAAGCCAGCCTGACGGCGGCTTATGCCTCTGAACGCCTCGCCAAAGCCAAGGCGCGGCTTGATCAGGCCACCGGCGAAGACGACCGCAAAAAGGCCCAGGCTGCTCTGGAAGCTGCCGAGTTCCTGGCCCAAACTGCGCCCATGCTGCACTAATCCAGCCTCAGAAATAGCCTTCCGAATCGGCTGGGCCCTGTAAGCCCTTACGAACATGATAGTTTTGTTAAAGGGCGGATTCGGCTATAGGAACGTTATCCTGCGGTAGATCGCAGGCTGAGGATGATCCCGCCTATGCAGCAATCCTGGACCCTGGATCAGATCGACTGGCAGCGCTTCGATGCGTCGAAAGTGTCGCCCGAGGTCATCAAGGTCATCAAAACCGCGGCGATGGTCGAGCGCAACGGCGCCGATTACGGCCGCTATCTGTGCAATGTTTTCAAAGACGATGCGGACTTCTGCGATGTCGCCATGCGTTGGGCGGTAGAGGAAGAACAGCATGGCATGGCGCTGGGCCGTTGGGCGCAGCTTGCCGACCCCGATTTCGACTTCGACAAAAGCTTTACCCGCTTCACGGATATGTACCGCATTCCGGTAGAGGCCACGGCTTCCGTGCGCGGCTCACTCATCGGCGAACTTTGTGCGCGTTGTGTTGTCGAAACGGGAACCAGCTCGCTCTATTCCGCCATTCGCGATGCCGTCGATGAACCGGTCTTGAAGCAAATCTGCAAGAACATTGCTGCCGACGAGTTTCGCCATTTCAAACTGTTTTTCTCCCACATGGAGCGGTACGCGGCCAATGGCACCGCTGGGGCATTCTCAAAATGGGACCGTTTACGTATTGCACTGACCCGCTTCAAGGAGGCCGACGACGACGAGATCGCTTCGGCCTATCACTCGGGCAACGCGGTCAGCGAGCCTTATGATCGCAGCACAGCGACAGCGAGCTATGGGCAGCGCATGTTTGGTTTTTATCAGCAGCGCCACGTGCGTCGCGCGGGCTACATGTTCGCGCAAGCCGCAGGCCTGGCGCCCGAAGGCTGGGCGGCCAAGCTACTGACGCAGGCTTTGTGGTTGATCGTCTGGTTCCGTGGCCGGAAATTCCGTCCGCAGCTCGCGCGGGCTTAAAGCTGGGTCGCGTTTTCTTAGGGAAAACCGGAGACCACTTTTCCCGAAATACTCTATCGCTTTTTCCGTGTCTTTTTCTTCGTCTTCTTTTTGGCCGTCTTCTTCGCCGGCTTCTTAGCGGGCCGCGATTTTCCGAGCGCCGCCACCCTGTCTTTGAAAGCTGCGACAACCTGCTTATAGATCTCGCGCTTAAAGCCGACGATGACGCGCGGCAGATGCGTGAAGGGCAACCACTTCCACGCCACGAATTCCGGATGCTCGGTCTCGATATTGATGTCGGCATCAACGCCGGTGAAGCGCATCAGAAACCATTTCTGTTCCTGACCCCGGTATTTCCCGCGCCACATTTTACGTTGCAGATCGGCCGGTAAGTCGTAACGCAGCCAGGCCCGCGTCACGCCGACGATGCGCGCTTTGTCAGTGCCGATCTCTTCGAGCAACTCACGCAAAGCGGCGACACGCGGTGTTTCGCCCTTATCGATACCGCCTTGCGGCATTTGCCATGCGGGCAGCTTGCTGTCGATGCGTTGGGCGACAAATACGCGCCCCATCTGATTGATGAGGACAATGCCGACGCCGCGGCGATAAGGCTTAGTCATGCTGATGAGTGGCTACTGCTTGATCAGAACTTGCGACACGGGCGCGAGGCTGATGCCTTTTTTCTGAGCCTGATCGAGCCAGAGCACGAGACGTTCAAAGCCTACCGGCTTTGCGCTCATGGCTACGACGGCGCTGCCTTGGTATTTGGCAAGACGTTCGGCGTAATCAAGACGCGCATCGATGTCGGCGCGGAAGGGACGTTCATCGGCCACAAGGTCGGCGACAGCGGTCGGCACAGTTGCTTCACCGACCCGCACGCCGGGCATGCCTTGAACATAAAACAGATTGGATTGCTTGAGTTTCGCGAAGACCGGATTGATGAACTCACTGGACTCGCGGAACTTACTGCCCGTGGTATCAAGCACGCCGACAGCGCCATTGGCGTTCTTCAAGATTGTCTCAAGGCGGTCTTGGTTTTCTTTGGGTTCCGCGCTGGTCAAAAGTCCCAAGGGGCCCGGATCATCGGCGGGGAACTGCTTGCTCTCCATCGGCACTTCGATCAGCACCTCGTGCCCTTTTTCCTTGGCCTTATCCATCCACTTCTTGAGGTCGCGGGCATAGGGGCTGAAAGATAGCGTGACCGCAGCCGGCAATTTGTTGATGGCGGCGTCGGTGGCGCCCTGATTGAGTCCCAATCCGTTGATAACGAAAGCGACCTTCATGGCGGTGGCTGCCGGTGCAGGTGTGCCGGCATCGTGTTTTACATCGGTGAGATTTGCATAACGCGGCGGCGGTGCGCTGACGGCGATTTTATCGGTCGGCGGCAACGGCGGCTCCACGAGGCGCGGGCGGCCACCAGCGACATTGGGTCCTACGTCGGTGCCTTTGGGTAAATCGAAAAGGCGCGGTGCACCGGGCGCTTGACCGGAAGCTTGCAAAGCCGGGATCCCGGCGATTTCGCGTGCCGGATTATTTTCATCTGCATCCGGCAGGCTCGCGGGCATCAGCGGCGTGGGCGCTTTGCCGGTTGCCGGGGCAGGTGTTGTTGTCGGTGTGCGCGCCGGCTCATTGAGCGAAATCGACTTCGGCTCCATGGCAACCGTTGTCGGCGCAGTCGCCGGTGGCGGTGTCATGACGGCGGTTTTGGTTTCAGTGGGCTTTGCAGCAGGAGCGGGAGGAATGGCTGCAGGCACCGGAGCTTTAGCATCGGCTGCTTTGATGTCCACTGCTTTGACGTCAGCAGGCTTTACATCAGCAGGTTTCGCCGGTGCGGGCGGTACGGCCGCGGTGGCAACAGGTGCAGGCGGAGGTGTTACGCCAGATTTTGCAGCAGCAGGCGCGGCCGGCTTAGAAGCGTCGGCAACACCGGGGCGGGGTGCCGTCGCATTATTGGTGTCGGCCAGCCATGGGCGGCGCTCGACTGACCGGTCGGTGGCGGCGGTTGAGTCCGCGACAACCGCGGGCGTAGCGGCTGCGTTGGCAGGGGTGGCGGCGGCAGGAACCGTGGTGTCTTCTTCGACCTGCAGGTCGGCAAAACTTCCGGTGACGGGCGGCGCGACATTCTTATCGCCGGTCATGACGATAGCGGCGACGCCGCCGATCAGCAGCACAAACAAAAGCCCGCTCGCGGCGAGGGCAATCTTCGGCCCCTTGCCGGCGAAACGTGATTCGCCGTCGTCCATATCGTCACCGCCGAACGGGTCCTTCACCGTATCGCGACGAAAAAGAGCGGCTGGCGAAAACGCCATGCATTCCTCCAGGTTCTGCCGCGAGCCTTCTGCAAAAGGCACGGCATCACAGTATTCCCCAACTGTGTTCTAACAGTTCACCCGTTAATACCCCCTTAAAAGGGGCAGCAATCCTGGCCCGCGCGGCGGCTTCTAGGCTTTTGGCCTAGTTCGCCGAAGCGCGTTGGTAGAGGGCGATGCCGCGCAAGAGATCGAGGGCGCGGGTCAACTGATAGTCCTGCTCTACCGCGGCGTCTTTCTCTTCGGCGTTTTTCTTAGGGTCGGCGTTGGCGCCTGGAGCCGGCGGAGTCACCGGCGCTCCTGGCTTGGCTGCCGGAGCCGCGTCCTTGTCTTTGTCCTTATCGTCGGGGTTCTTCAAGGCGCCCTGCAAGTCGGCCTCGGCGCGGCGGAAGCCCTGCGGCGCGATAGGCTCGACTTTTGCCTGTTCGACTTCGATATCGGGTTCGATACCCTTCGCCTGGATCGAACGGCCGCTCGGCGTGAAGTAACGCGCCGTGGTCAGGCGCATGGCGCTTTCGCCGCGTGCCAGCGGGATGATGGTTTGCACCGAACCTTTGCCGAAGCTGCGTGTGCCCAGCAAAATCGCGCGGCCATGATCTTGCAGTGCGCCGGCAACGATTTCGGAAGCCGAAGCCGAGCCGTCGTTGATCAAGACCACCAGCGGCTTGCCGTCGATCTCGTCGCCGGGCTTCGCGTTATAACGCTGCGTGTCTTCGGGGCGGCGGCTGCGCGTCGAGACGATCTCGCCGTGATCGAGGAAGGTGTCGGAGACCGATACCGCTTGATCCAGCAAGCCACCCGGATTGTTGCGCAGGTCGACAACGTAACCCTTGACCTTGTCGGCGCCGATCTTGGCCTTCAGGTCTTTGATCGCTTTGTCGAGACCGGTCTGGGTCTGTTCGGTGAACCCGGTGATGCGGATGTAACCGATGTCGCCTTCGGCATGAGACTTCACCGAGGCGACGACGATCTTCGCGCGCTTCAGCTTGACGTCGAAGGGATCGACGCCGGCGCGGCGCAAGGTGATGGTGATCGGGCTATCGATGGGGCCGCGCATCTTATCGACGGCTTCGTTGATGGTCAGGCCGAGAGCCGGTTTGCCGTCGATGGCGATAATGTAGTCGCCCGGCTGTACGCCGGCTTTGGAGGCGGGTGTGTCGTCAATGGGCGAGACGACTTTTACGATGCCGCCTTCCATGGTGACTTCAATACCGAGGCCGCCAAACTCGCCGCGAGTCTGCTCCTGCATATCCTGGAAGCCTTTGGCGGGCATGTATGCGGAGTGCGGATCAAGCGAGGTGAGCATGCCGTTGATGGCGTTCTCGAGTAGTGTCTGGTCGGAAACTTCTTCGACGTAATCCTTGCGCACGCGCTCGAAGACGTCGCCGAAGAGTTCGAGATACTTGTAGGTATCTTGAGTGAACTTGGCGCCTTTCGGATCAATCTTGATATCCGCGGCATGGGCCGGCGCGGCGTGCATCACACCGAAGCTCACGCTGAACGCCACGACTGCCATACCGGCTAAAAGTTTCACGCGCATATTATTGACACCGTTTCCAAAAGGATGTGCGACACGCAAATTCTATCCAATGTCTTTCCTGTGCGGTCCGCGAGCAGGAAAACACGAGGCCGTTTGCGGCCAATCTATTTCACCACAGTTTCGCTGGCCGAGGCGCGTTGGTACAGCGCAATGCCTTGCAGCAAGTCGAGCGCGCGGGTCAGCTGGTAATCCTGCTCAACCGCAGCATCTTTCTGTTCGGCATTTTTCTTCGGATCGGCATTGGCGCCCGGCGCCGGCGGCGTCACAGGGGCGCCCGGCTTCGCGGCCGGTTGCGCATCCTTGCCCTTCGCGTCCTTATCCTTGTCTTTATCCTTGTCGTCTGGATTTTTCAAAGCGCCCTGCAAGTCGGCCTCGGCGCGGCGGAAGCCCTGCGGCGCGATGGTCTCGACCTTCGCCTGTTCGACTTCGATATCGGGTTCGATGCCTTTGGCCTGGATCGAACGGCCGCTCGGCGTGAAGTAGCGCGCCGTGGTCAAGCGCATGGCGGACTCGCCGTGTGCCAATGGAATGACGGTTTGTACCGAACCCTTTCCGAAGCTGCGTGTGCCGAGCAAAATGGCGCGGCCATGATCTTGCAGCGCGCCGGCAACGATTTCCGACGCCGAAGCCGAACCGTCGTTGATCAGCACCACCAACGGCTTGCCGTCGGTGGCGTCACCTGGCTTGGCATTATAACGTTGAGTGTCTTCGACGCGGCGGCTGCGGGTCGAGACGATCTCGCCATGGTCGAGGAAGGTATCTGACACCGACACCGCCTGATCGACCAGGCCGCCCGGATTGTTGCGCAAATCGACGACATAGCCTTTGATCTTGTCGGCGCCGATCTTGGCTTTCAGGTCTTTGATCGCTTTGTCGAGACCGGTCTGGGTTTGCTCGGTAAAACTGCTGATGCGGATATAGCCAACGTCGCCTTCGGGGCGCGAGCGCACCGACTGCTGAACAATTTTCGCGCGTACCAGCTTGACGTCGAAGGGATCGACGCCGATGCGGCGCAGAGTGATGGTGATCGGGGTATTGATCGGGCCGCGCATTTTGTTGGCCGCATCGGTGACGGTCAGGCCGAGCGCGGGTTTGCCATCGATGGCGATGATGTAGTCGCCCGGCTGCACGCCGGCTTTGGAGGCGGGTGTGTCGTCGATGGGCGAGACCACCTTCACGATGCCATCTTCCATAGTGATTTCGAGACCGAGACCGCCGAACTCGCCGCTGGTCTGCTCTTGGAAGTCCTGCATACTCTTGGCAGGCATGTATGCGGAGTGCGGATCGAGCGAGGTGAGCATGCCGCTGATGGCGTTCTCCAGCAGCGTCTGATCGGAAACTTCCTCGACGTAATCTCGGCGCACGCGTTCAAAGACGTCGCCAAAGAGTTCGAG
>CAITZE010000313.1 GCA_903896775.1 uncultured bacterium | reverse complement strand
GCGGCGTCTTGCCGATATTGAAAATGCGCCGCACGCGTCCGACAATGATGTCGTGATCGCCGCCGGGATAGCGCGCATCAACCGTGCACTCGAAATAAACGACGCAGCCCGCGATCAACGGCACGCCGTTGAGGCCGACATGCAGATCGACGCCAGCGAACTTGTCGCCCCCGGTTTGTGCAAATTTGGTCGCTAGGTTTTCCTGATCCGCTGAAAGCACGTTCACGGCAAACGCATCGCCGACCTGAAAACCGGCGAAGGTTCCAGAAACGCGCGCGATGCTCCACAGGATGAGAGGCGGGTCCAACGACAGCGAGTTGAAGGAACTGACTGTGATCCCCACAGGCGTGCCGTTGGGCGATAGCGTGGTCATACACGTCACGCCGGTGGCGAAATGCCCAAGCGTGTCGCGAAAGGCGCGGCGTGCGGTGTCGCTGCCGCGCGGGTCTATGCCCTCGCGGTCTTCGATGCGCAAACCCACGCCGGTATTATTTGCAGATGTACTCACTTAAGGCCGTTCATCAAGTCCACGGACCGACACATCAAGCATTTCGGGCAAGCCGCTGTCGTCATCGAGAATCTCGAGCCCTTGCGCGAGGCGAGAGTTTGGCACGCCGTAAATCAGATAGATCGCGGCCCCCAGCACCAAATAGCTGCCAAGGATGATGGCGGGGATGGGATCGTCAGCCATTGCTTTCTGAATGATGTCCTCAATCAGCGGCCCCGCCATGATCGCTGCAAACAGGATGCCCATCATCGGCGTTGTTCCCAGCCAATAACGGGTCGTATCCTGTCGAGACCGCACGAACCAAATCGCGGCCACGATCACAACGACCACCGCGCCGTATTCGGTCCAGGCGGATTTCATCAAGAACTTGAAAATCGCCAAGCCCGCGAACGCCAACAGCACCGAAAGCACGATGCGCGTACGGGCGGACACGAAGCCGCCGCCTAGGGGTACGCTAAAGGGGCGCGGAATCTCGCCGCGCGTGGTGCGAAGATACATGACGGTCAGGCAGACAATCCCAAACGCAAAGGCGGTGCCGAGGCTGACGAGATCGCCAAGGATGGTGATTGGCAACAGCGACGAGGCAATGGCGATCAGAACCCCAAGCACGATGGTGCCGATCCAGGGTGTGCGGAACTTCGGATGAACAACGGCAAAGGCCTTCGGCAGCAAACCATCGCGCGCCATGGAGAAGAACACCCGTGTCTGACCATAGGTGAGGATCAGCATCACGGATGTGAGGCCTGCGACTGCGCCGACTTTAATCAGGAACGAGAACCACGGCATGCCCATGCGGTCCACGGCCACGGCGATGGGCTCCGGCACGCCTAACTCTTTGTAAGAGACAACGCCCGTGAGTACAGCGGCGACGACAATGTAAATCACGGTACAGACAAACAGCGAGCCCAGGATACCGATCGGCATATCGCGGCTGGGATTCTTAGACTCCGCTGCCGCCGTTGAGACCGCCTCGAAGCCGACATAAGCAAAAAAGATCACCGAGGCAGCGCGGAAGACGCCGGGTAAACCGTACGTGAAGCCGCCTTGGTTTTCGGGAATGAACGGCGTCCAGTTCTCGGGGTGAATGAACCCGACACCGACCGCAATGAAGGCCAGTAGCACGCCGACTTTGATGAAAACGATGACGTTGTTGACGGTGGCGGATTCCGACACCCCGAGCACGAGAAGGCCCGTCACCGCCAGAATGCCGCCGAGGGCCACAAGATTGACGTTGCTGCTCACCTGAAAGATCAGATGTCCCGCCGTGTCTGCGGTTGACTGTATGGTCGAATGCGCCAACTCCGCGGGAACAATGACGCCGAAATCTCTGAGGAAACTCGTGACGTAACCCGACCATCCGACAGCGACGGTCGCCGCGGCCACACCGTATTCCAGCACCAAGAGCCAGCCCATAATCCAGGCCACTAACTCACCCATGGTCGCGTAGGAGTACGTATAGGCTGAGCCCGCCACCGGCATGGTCGAGGCCAGCTCGGCGTAACAAAAGCCAGCGAAGGCGCAGGCGGCGCCAGCGATGATGAATGAGAGCATGACGCTGGGGCCCGCATAAGCAGCGGCAGCCTGTCCGGTCATGACGTAAATGCCGGCGCCGATGATGCAGCCGACACCGAGGAAAACAAGGTTCGCCGGGCCGAGGGTGCGTTTGAGATGATGCGAGGTGGCTTCGCGCTGAATTTGATCGATGGTTTTTTTGATAAAGAACCGGTTTCCGCGTGGCGCCCCTGCCGACATGTAAATTCGCCCCTGTTGGTCTTGAATAACGCCAAGAAGTTACGCCAAGTCCCCAAACTCAGCGCTAATGCTGATCTGACGTTAAAGACAGCACCGCTCCACCGCAACGGGCCCGTAGGGAAATCTCGGGAAACCGCCCCTCACCCGGCAGAGGTTTCCTAGTAGGCACGGCCCATACGGCAGCTTTCGCCATGGCCTTTCGCGAAGCTTGCCAAAATCACTCGCCATAACAAGCTAAGCCATTGAATTATAAATGGTTAATACCTGTAAATAACCCTGGCACAGATGTTGCTTAAGGAAGACTGGAAGAGCCGCATAGAGCGGCCGGACGACAATGAGGAACCAGACCATGTCCGTTATCGATTTCATTGCTGTACGTCGCCGGCAGGACAACGACACCAAGTCCGAAGACGGCCCGTCGTTCACGTCCGAGAAGAGCGGCAAGACACAGACGCCGCTGACCGCCAGTCAGTTTACCCGCCACGTTACCCACATCATCGAGGATGAGATGCGCCGTTCCTTAAAGCGTCACGTGGACGTCATCGACCCCCGGGAGATGATCGACCTGGCCAAAATGCTCGCCGATTTGAAAGCCAAGTACATTGGCTTGACCCTCACTATCGCTTCCAACCGCACACCCATGACGGATGCGGAATTGGAGCAGCTGCGCGGCATGCGCGTGAAAATCCAAGAACTCGAAGCCGCCTACAACGAACTGAACGAGGCTATTTCCTCGCAGCTCGTCGAAGTGCGCGGCGTCGTGAAATCGCTGATGGATGCGGGCGAGCTCAGCAACGCGGCCACCGTCATTAGCGCGCAATGGTTCTTCCTCAACCGCGACAAAATCCTGGCGAAGTGGCGCTCATGAACACTCTGGTCACGACAAACTGGCTCGCCGAACATTTGCGCGATCCCGATATACGGATCATTGATGCGAACTACTTCCTGCAAGGCGGCATCGAAAAAGCGCGCGAGCTTTACGCCCAGGCCCATCTGCCCGGCGCGCAGTTTTTCGATATCGAGGTTTTTGCCGATACGTCGAAAAACAAACCTCATGCATTTCCCACGGCTGCGATTTTTGCCGTCCATGCGGGAAAGCTCGGCATCGGTAATCAGGATCACGTCGTAGTCTATGACAGTCAGGGCGGCGGCAGCGCCGCCGCGCGCGCCTGGTTCATGTTCCGGGCTTTTGGGCATGACAGAGTGTCGCTGCTGGACGGCGGCAGTGAAAAGTGGATCGCCGAACACCGCCCCCTCACCTCGGTTGTCGACACGCCGCAGCCTACGGTTTTCCACGCCAAGGACTTACCCGGACGTGTTATCGGCAAAAGCGATGTTTTGACGAACACCCGTAGCCGGTCTTTTCAAGTACTCGATGCGCGCGCCAAAGGCCGCTTCGAAGGCACGGTCCCAGAGCCTCGCGCGGGTCTTGCCTCGGGCCAT
>CAITZE010000312.1 GCA_903896775.1 uncultured bacterium | reverse complement strand
TGAGTTCCAGCAAACGGTCAATCGCATCCTTGCGTTTCATCTCCTGGGTGCGATGCTGATTGGCGGTGATAACGATCTCGCCTTCGTTCGTGGCGCGTTTGCCAGCAAGCTTGATCAGACGCACAGCCACCGCATTGGGCAACGACGGCGAGCGCCGGGCATCGAAACGCAACTGCACAGCCGTCGCGACCTTGTTGACGTTCTGCCCGCCCGGCCCGCTGGAGCGGATAAAGCTGAGCTCGATCTCGGCTTCGTCGAGTTGGAGCGTCGGCGTGACGGGGATAAACGGGGGCATAAATCGATCTTAAAATTGGGCGTGAATTTAATCTTGCGCAAAGCCTGTGGACACTTAGTTTAGCGTGATGAACGCCGTTGCCCAACCCACGATGATCAAGGCCGAGATGAGCTTCGCCGAACTCGCGGATAACTTCGCGCTGTTTGACGAATGGGACGACCGGTACAGCTACCTTATCGATCTGGGCCGCAAACTCCCGGCGTTTCCGAAGGACCTGCAAACCGAGGTTTATAAAGTCCGCGGCTGCATGAGCCAGGTATGGATGGTGCCGGGGCATCCAACGGGCGAGCCCGGGAAATTCGCTTTCGCCGCCGACAGCGACGCGTTGATCGTCAAAGGCCTTATCGCGGTCTTGGGGATTCTGTTTTCAGGTCAGACACCCGAAGCCATTGCCGCCATCGACGTTGAAAAAGCGTTTCATACGTTGGGGCTCGATCAACACATCAGCCCGAGCCGCCGTAATGGGTTGGTGTCCATGGTTGAGAAGATCAAGAGTTACGCGAAGACTGCCTAAAGAATTAGGCGAACAACTTGCGGTCGAGCTTCTTGACCGCCATTTCGGAGAAGGAATCCCCGGATAACAGGCCTGTACTCTTGTCGCGCTCGACGCCTTCTTCGGTATTACCTTTTTCGTCGAGGTGCGCTTGCGTACGCAGCGCCAAGAAGAAATGGTCTTTCAGATCGGGCATCACATAGCCGGCGAAGGCAAGCGGTGCGCTCAAGCCCTTTTCGCCCTGCATGCGAATGGTGACGTTATCGATGCGGCCTTTTTTCGACGTCATGAACAAGAGCTGATCGACCAGAACGCGGTCTTTCGGCGAGACCATGTCCATGAAATTGCGGCCAATGACGCCTTCGGGACCGACGCCCAGAATCGCCTTGGTAGCGCCTACGGCGAACAGAACACGGCGTGAGGGGTCTAGCTCGACAAGCATGTCGGCCCAGCAAAAGGCAAAAGCTACGAAACGATCTCGGGCGGAAGTCGGCGCATTCATCGATGAGGTCTTTGCCGCGTCCTTAAGTGAAATGGGCCCGATGACAATCGGATGACTCGTTGGGGGCTTGTAGCAAACTCGGTGGACTCTGCCCAGCGGAAGTGTACCCCAACGGAGGAACGATATTCCGCCTAAAGGTCCCAAGGCCACCCTTTTCTGACACTTTCTATCGACCCCGCTATTGACCCAGGCGAAACTCGAGGGCGGCGTCCGCGTCACGGTTGAAACCCGGCGGGCGCGCGGTTAAACAAGACGTCCCGTCCAGTCCTGGCAGCCTTTCAAACCGCGCCGGTTTGGACCCCATTATCAGGATGCCCGTAAAAATGACCAACCGTGGGGCTAATCAGAAATCGACCGTCATACTGGCTGTGATGGCCATTCTGGGTTCTGTCGCCGGACTGACGCCTATGGCCCACGCGCAGAGCTCGGCGATCCGCGCCGCGACACTGCAGCGTACGACACTTGTGGTCGGCGACATTGATAAGTCGCTCGATTTTTATCAGCGCCTCGGGTTGCTCAAAACGTCCGACACCTCGGCTGACGAGACCACGCAAGGTGGCGTCTTCGGAGCTGCCGACTTACCGCTGACGGCGGATTCCAAAAACAGCCGTCTGATCATTCTGAAAGGCGGCGATACCGCTCTGCTTGCTCTGGTGTGGTACGACCGTCCGCAGCTACCGAGTGCGCGCGGCAATCTTGTCGGGATCGGCGCCGGCGATGTTATCGTCAGCATTGAAGTACCGGATATTCAGGGCGCCTACGGCAAACTGAGCCAGATCGGCACACGGTTTCAACGCACGCCCGTGCGCTTCACGCAGACCAACGCCGACGGCACTGGCCTGACTGGGCAACACTTCCTGGCCTACGACCCCGATGGGCACATGGTAGAGGTCACGCAGATGGACCGTCGCTAAAACTTTATTTCCCGAGGACTTTATTTCCCAAGGACGACGCCCTCACGGCGCGGGTCTGCACCACCCACTAGTCCGTCTTTCGTCACGCGGATCGCGTGAATGCCGCTGGCGAATTCGCCGACGCGCACTTTATGGCCCAAAGCTTCCAGTGCCGCTTTATCTGGCGCCAAGCCGTCTTCAATAGTGACGCCATTGCCGAGCGCAAACAGCGCGCCAGGTGCGGCAGCCGCATCGGCCGGCGACATGTGCCAATCGATCATGCAGACCAGGGTTTTCACCACAATGCCGACAATGGCCGCGCCTAAGGGCGAGCCCAAGGCCATCTCGAATTTACCCTGATCGTTAAACACCAAAGTCGGCGACATGGAACTGCGCGGCCGTTTGCCACCTTCCACGCGATTGGCCACCGTGCGGCTTTCAGCCACGTCCTGATAGGAAAAGTCCGTCAGCTGATTGTTGAGGATGAAACCATCCACCATCAAGCGTGAACCGAACTGCGCTTCGACCGACGTGGTCATCGCTAAAGCATTGCCATCGGCATCGACGATAGAGAAATGACTGGTGGACGGCAATTCCGGGCTGGGCGCGGTGATCAGATTCAAGGAGCCCTTCACCGGCACCTTGCCGGCCTCGGCTTCAGGCATGCGTTTATCGACGGAGACAAGAGCAGCGCGCTGCTTGAGATAATCCGGCGCAATCAAAGCCTCTGAAGGCACCGCGATTTTATCGGGATCAGCCATGTAAACCGCGCGGTCGGCCAGGGCGAGGCGCCCAGCTTCGATCAGCAAATGCTCGGCTGGGGCCGAATTGGCGCCCATGGCCGTAAGATCAAAGGCGCTGAGGATGCCAAGTGTTTGGAGCACGCCAACTCCGCCCGAAGACGGCGGCCCCATGCCGCAGATTTTGAAGGCGCGGTAAGGACCGCAGACGGCGGGACGTTCGATGGCTTTATAGGATTTGAGATCCGCGAGCGTCATGTCGGCCGGATTATGCGTGGAAGTCGTGACCGTGCGCACAATGTCGGCAGCGATGGCACCAGTATAAAACGCGTCGGCGCCTTTGGATGCAACGGCGCGCAGAACCTTCGCGAACTCCGGATTCTTTAATATCGTTCCAACGGCCTTGGGCTTGCCGTCCGGCTGATAGTAGAAGGCGCGCGCGACCGGATTGCTTTCAAAATCCTGGTCGCTCGCCAGCAGCTCGTTGAGGCGCGGCGAAATCGCAAAGCCATGATCAGCGAGAGCGATGGCCGGTTCGAATAATTTGGCCCAGGCCAGCTTGCCGTGCTGTTTGTGCAGCATCTCCATCAAGCGCAACACGCCCGGCACGCCAACGGACTTGCCGCCGACGATAGCCTGCTGATGGCTCATGGGCTTGCCGTCTTTAGTAAGGAACCTATTTTCCTCGGCCGCGGCGGGAGACATCTCGCGGCCATCGTAGCTCGCGACTTTACTGGCCTTGGCATCCCAATACAGGGCGAAGGCCCCACCGCCGATGCCAGAGGATTGTGGCTCGACGATATTAAGCACCAGCTGCACGGCGATGGCGGCGTCGGCCGCACTGCCGCCCGCAGCGAGCATATCCACGCCAGCCTTGGCAGCCAGCGGATTGGCAGCGACTACCATGTAAGATTTTGCCGTACCGCTTTTGGCCGCCGTACGACCGGTCG
>CAITZE010000311.1 GCA_903896775.1 uncultured bacterium | reverse complement strand
CACCAAGGGGCTTCATAGCGGCGCCGGCTTTTGGGAAGAGCGCACCCAGCACAATGCCGAAGACGATCGCGGCAAGCACTTGGAACCACAAGCGTTTCCACAATGGCGGCTTCTTAGCTGGAATCTTTTGCGTGGCCATACGAACTCCCCCTCATGTCCCCGAACGTATTGAAATACACGGTATTTCCCGCCAACTCTACAGGCTGGCGCAGCTTCGTCGCTAGCTAATTTGGTAAAGTGCTGCACTGCACCCGTTCCAAACCGCCCGCGCACAGCTCGCATAAACGCTAAGATAGCCCAATGACAGTAAAATAGGCGTGATAGAATTTCCCCGGGGCGACAGTGGGGAAATCATGAACATTCGATTTTCGTATTATTTAAAGTTCGGCATCGCTTCTTTCTTGCTGAGCATATTTTGGACACAGGCGAGCGAAGCTCAGACCTTCGACCGCACTCTTGGCAGCTTCTCGAGCGCCATTCAAAACACGCTCAACTTACGCCCCGGCGATATCACCAATCTTAGTTTGGGCGTTGGACCAGGACTTAGCCCTGCCTTCGAGGGATCGAAAGAATACAATTGGCACGCGGTTCCGGTCGTATCGCTTAAGTATCGCGACGTCCTTACCGTCAACAATAATGATGTCGATTTCACGGCTTTCGACAAGGTCATCGACCTTAGCGAAGAACTTGGGTCATCGAAACTGGATCTCGGACCCAGCGTTAATTTTGATTTTGGCCGCAGCGAAAACGATAGCCACGCACTGCGCGGAATGGGAAATGTGCGATTCAGCGTCGAGCTGGGAGCGTACGTCAGGTACACGTTAGAACGCGTAAGCTTTGAAATGGAATTCGGGCAAGACGTTGCCAGTGGCCATGGCGGTGGACGTTTGGATTTCAGCACAGCGGGAACAATTTACCGTAACGATCGCTTTGCCTTTGGTGCCAGCGCAACATTGACACTTGCGACATCCAAATACCTCAAGTCATTTTTCGGAGTGACCGCGACTCAGGCAGCCGCTTCCGGCCTCTCGGAATTCCATCCGCACACTGGATTAAAAGACGTCTTGCTGGGATTGAATGCCAACTACGCCATTGCTCCGCCGTGGTCACTGCTTGCCACCATCGGATACGAACGGCTTCTAGGCGATGCCGCGAGTAGTCCGCTCATCACACAACGCGGCGACGCCAATCAAGGCATCGGGAGCATCTTCGTCGTCTATACGTTCTAATTGCTAGCTTTCGGCGCGGGTGGCATGGGTGCCGCGGTGCTCGGCGGCGTTGCCGATAGTATGGGTATAGACTTTGTTTATAAGGTTTGCAGCTTTCTGCCGTTTATGGGTCTGCTGACCGCGCTTCTGCCGGATATGGAGAAGAAGTAAACCGGCGCAGCGCTTGGGTCGCGGGAGCCGGACCGCTATAGTTCGAGCGTGAATCGAACTTCAGCGAAATGGCGCCCGTGAACGTCCGCACACTTATCTATTTAGTATTTGCGCTCGCGCTGCCGCACGTAGCTTTCGCGCAAAGCAGCCCATTCGAAAACGGCCAACTTCAGGCGAGTTACGACTTTCTGATGCGCGGTCGTGCAGAAGGTGGCGTGCTTTTCAATTTCCCAAATGCTGCGGGCAATTATTTATTGCCCGGAAGCTTTTACGATACCGCCGATTATTGGGGCGCATATGTGTGCGAAAACAAGAAGGCCACATGTGGGGTTAACGACACCTACACCGCACTGAATTATCAGCTATCCCCTCCTCCTGACGCGGCTGGAAGACTTCAGGCGGAAAGAGTCAATGCGCACAACAGCGCAAATATCTACGACGCTGCGACATGGCAGATCGCTGTCATGCTGGGATTCGTCAAAAACAAATTCACCTTATCGTCCACGATAAATGCCTATGCGCTTGCGAGTGGTATAAACGAAGTGTTGCAGGAAAGCGGCTCTCAATCCGCTTGCATCGCCGCCATGGAAGCCGAGCGCGTGGCGGCGAACGGGAAGAAACTCGCCTATAGCCAAAACCAAACCGACTGCAATACCGCGCCGGGCGCAAAGCGCGCCGTTACTTCTGAAAAGACGTTTGTCTATAACGGGAGCTTAATAGCCGATCGGAATCACGCCTATTCCTTTAGAGCTTTGGCGCCAGAGTGGATCGCCACAGACCCATTGATGGGATCGCCTTACGCCGCGTTTGTGACCGCAAGCAATCTGCCGGCTGCAACGCCAGTATACAAAGCTGGCAAAATAACCTGGAGCGATTGGAAGCCCATCACGGGTGAAAATGCCTGGGCCTTCCTCATTGGACCATTGCAAGCTGCTTACGTTCAATACATCACGTTTGAGCGTCAGCCCTTTATCCCCTTCAAAGAGCTGGCCGTACAGAATGCGCTAAATGTTTTGCCCACTTTTGCGGCGATGCAATCAGACATCGGCGGCGTTTACTACGCACCGGCGGGAACCGTCGGTAATGAAGGCGATGGACCGATCAACTCGCACGGCGTCTCTGTCGAGAACAACCTGTCGCTTTATGCCGGACTTCGGATCTTGCACTCAACATTGCGCGCCGAATTGACGGGTGACAGTGCGTTAGTCGATGGCGACAAAACCAAAATCAAAGATGCACTTCAGCTCATTGACAGCATGATCAACGGAAGTAAGAAGACTAAAGGACTTCTCTCTTTCTTCCAGAACGCGGCGTGGCAAAACGGTGGTTTCGTTCAAGGCGGATTAGCAAATGATCCCGGCCAAATCCGCGACTGGGTTCCAACCACCGAGCCTATGGCTGTGGATGTCGAGACCTGGGGCATTGCGAGCCTTGGCGCGACGCAAATCGATCAATGGTTCGGATACGGCGCGGCCTTCGAAACATGGCAGCGTTTGAAGTCCTGGGCGGGCTACGGCGTCGGTAAATCCTTATGGGGTGTGGGCTATTCCAATCAGGATGGCAACGGCATTGATCCGAGTGGAGCTTACAAACAAGGCGTGATGTCGGCGGAATGGACGGCGGGCGCGATCACGGCTGTTCGCAACATGATCAAATCTTACAGTGCCGAGGCTCCTCCCTCGTCTCACTACGACGCCGCACAAAAATACCTCGCGCGTTTAAAACAAGACGAGTCCGCGATGCTGGACGCCATGGCTAAGTTGCGGGTCGATCAGTATGCGTCGACAAACTTCGCGGGGAAGCCTGGCGATTACGCTAAACTCGTTCCTATAAAAACAAAGCCGTATCTATACGCTAGTCGGCGCTTTTACATTCCCTTCGGCTGGTACGCCAACCCGCTTCCGAGCACGGCGTCAACAGCGTGGGTCATCATGATTGCGGATCATTACGATCCATTTGGCTTTGGCGGCGTTTCAAATTAAAGCGCCGTCAGCGTACACGCGTGAACCAAATCACAACGTCGGCCCCGAGCAGGATGAGAAGCCAAAACAACACGCTCAGTGCGGCAATACGTACGAGGCCGTCGGCTGTACGAAGTTCCATAAAGAACCAATAAACCAAAGCGGCTTTGACCGTCGCTATACCGAGGTTGACGACGACATTGAGCGCACCGAGGTTCACAAATGCAGCGCCCGTCGTCGCTGCAAACAGCACCAACAGACCCGCGTAAACGGCGAATAATTGGGTCAGATCGCGCCTCATGGACCGGTCCTTCCGAGATAGAGGACGGGATAGAGGAAAATCCATATCACATCGACAAAATGCCAATAGAGTCCGGCAACGTGGAAATGGCTTTCCAGCGGGCGCTTCGCGCGTTTCACGGCAACGCTAAGTCCCGCCATCCATATCACCGCGATGGTCAAATGCACGGCATGAAGCCCTGTCGCCGCGTAGTAGAGATTTACGAACAGATTGGCAGAATTATTCTGAAACACGTGCGAGGAATTTCCTGGAACAATGCCGTCGCGAATATCGAGATGATATTCTACCGCTTTCAGCGCGAGAAAAAGCAGGCCTAGGCCTGCGGTTGCAATCAAGCAGAGCTGCGCGCCGCCTTTCTTGCCATAGCGGAGCAGGACACCCGTCGTGTTCACAGTATTACGTATCAGCGCGGCGTTTATGCTTTTCGCTCTGTTTGCTGGATTAGTTCTGCGCTTGCGTCGCCGTAATGTGGGGGCGTCGTGAATCCGCACACGAATTTCAGTTGGTATGATTTACCGGCGATCTCCGATCATGCGGTGCTCGTCGACCATATGATGATCGCCTTCGGTGGCGTCGTACTTGTATTCGCGGTGCCGGTCTTCGTCTTGATGGCGTGGTTTCGCATGCGTCTGTTCTTGTGGTCGCTCTATGCGACGTCACTGATCCTGGTTCTTGCAACACCGATCTTGGCCGTTACGCTGGTGATGATGACGCTGGAACGTTTGTTCCATATTGGCATCTTCGATCCCACGCTAGGCGGCGATCCACTACTGTTCCAGCACCTATTCTGGTTTTACAGCCATCCAGCCGTTTATATTATGATCTTGCCGGCCATGGGCGTTGTGACTGAACTCATCTCGGCCGCCGCACACCGCCCCGTGTTTGGATACAAATTCGTAGCCTTTGCCAGCATGGCCATCGCCGCCGTGGGTTTTCTGGTGTGGGGACACCACATGTTCGTATCTGGCGATTCTTTGTACGCCAGCGTCGCGTTCTCGATCATGAGCCTGTTCGTCGCTATTCCTTCGGGCGTGAAGGTCTATAACTGGACGGCGACGCTCTATAAGGGCGATATCACAATCAACGCGCCTTTGCTTTATGCGTTGGGGTTTGTCGGTCTCTTTGTCGTCGGCGGAATGACCGGTTTGTTTGTCGCTTTGCTCGCGGTCGATGTTCACGTCCACGACACTTATTTCATCATCGCGCATTTCCACTACATCATGGTTGGGGGCTCGGTGAGTGCTTACTTCGGTGCGCTGCATTTTTGGTGGCCGAAAATCACCGGGCGGCTGTATCCCGAAATATGGGCGCGCGTCGCTGCCATCCTTATCTTCTTCGGCTTTGT
>CAITZE010000310.1 GCA_903896775.1 uncultured bacterium | reverse complement strand
CCGCCGCCGGCGCCGATATAAGGACGGAAGCCGTCCCAGTTGGCGAGTTCGAATTCAACGTTCGCCATCAAGCCCAAAGTGTTTTGGTTGCCGCTGGCGGCCGCGCCCGCGATCCGGTCAAGATCGGACTTGCGATAGTTGAATTCCAATTCCGTACGCATGCCGCTCAGCCAGTGATAACCGAGTTGGCCCGATACGATGTAACCGGTATCGAAGCTGGTGTTGGCAGTTACCGGAGCGCCGACAGGGCCGGTGTAGTGGACGTTGGAATCTTCCGGCCAGCTGCCGCCGCCGCTGACGCCGACATAAGCGCCGCCGTTAGTGAACATTTGCGCGCTCGCGCTGGAAGCAGCGACGAACGGAAGTGCGAGTCCGGCCACAATGGTCAACAGCGCAACTTGGGTGTGCTTCATAACTAACTCCATTTTTGTGTACGGGCTCTTAGCGTGGTGCCCAGAAATGCGCGGCCTTGATCGCCGCACCAGGAGCCAACGTCGCATCGCTGAAAAGGTTCACTCATCATGCCGCTTCGCAGCATGGTGTGGCATGCATGTCGCAAATTCGCCCGCATAGGTCGCGGCGATGCAAGCGCATTGAACTTATAGGTGTAGAATTTGGGCAACGTGACGCGGTGCTGACGCGTCCTTTGCAAGTGTTGCGCGCGAAATTGCGACGAGATTACGCCGCCTGATCACCAGAACTGTCGAGTGCATAGCCCGCCGCACGCACGGTGCGGATGACATCGGCGCTGTTCTCGACATTCAGCGCTTTGCGCAGACGACGGATGTGCACATCCACCGTACGTGGTTCCACATATATGTTGGGACCCCACACGCCGTTGAGAAGTTCTTCGCGACTGAACACGGCGCCTGGACGCTCCATCAAGTATTGCAGCAGACGAAACTCGGTCGGGCCGAGATGAACATACTTGCCCGCGCGACTGACGCGGTGCGCGTCGAGATCGAGCTGGATGTCGCCGAAGGTCAACTGACCTTTGGCTTGGCTAGGCTTCGCACGGCGGAGTAGCGCACGCACGCGCGCGACCAGTTCCGGCATGGAGAACGGCTTGGTCATGTAATCGTCGGCGCCAACGTTGAGGCCGCGCACTTTGTCGGTCTCTTCGCTGTGGGCGGTCAGCATGATGATCGGCACGCTGCGGGTTTCGGTTTTACGGCGCAGCTGACGGCATACTTCAATGCCCGACATACGCGGCAGCATCCAATCGAGGATCACGGCATCCGGCGGCGTCTCGTCGGCCACGGTGACGGCTTCCTCGCCGTCGCTGGCCTCGGTGACGTTGTAACCTTCCTTTTCGAGGTTATAGCGCAGCATCGTTACCAACGAGGCTTCGTCTTCAACGATCATGACCGTCGGTTTCATGGGTGACCTCCAAGTACATTATAGGCGTCAGCGGGGGGGTCTGTCGCGGCGCGTTTCGGCCGCTTCTCAGCCATGCGCGTCCCCGCCACAAGGAACTGTATCGTTTCGGCGATATTGGTGGCGTGATCGCCAATACGTTCGAAATTCTTGATGGCGAACAACAGGTGCGTGCACGCGAGCACGTGATCGGACTCCACCAGCATATCGGACATCAGGTTCTGAAAAACGCTGGTGTGCAAAGCGTCGATATCGGCGTCTCCGCGCCAGACCGCTTCGGCCTTGGCGATATCGCGTTCGGCATAAGCATCGAACGTGTTCTGCACGTATTGGCGCACGAGATGGCCCAGCTCGATAACGCCGCTAGCGGCTGGCACCTGCGGGTATTCGTTGACGATGACGCAACGCTTGGCGACATTGGCGGCATAGTCGCCGATGCGTTCCACATTGGCCGAGATCTTGAGCGCGCCAACGATCTCGCGCAAATCCGCAGCGACCGGCGCATGTAATGTCAGAAGGCGCATGGCGCGGCTGTTGACCTCGGTCTCCAGATCATCCACCGCTTCGTCGCCGGCGATGACTTTGGCGGCGGCTTCGGAATCACGGGTCGCGAGCGCTTCGACCACAG
Organism: uncultured bacterium; assembly: GCA_903896775.1. Taxonomy (GTDB): domain Bacteria; phylum Pseudomonadota; class Alphaproteobacteria; order Rhodospirillales; family Rhodospirillaceae; genus SHVO01. The sequence goes on along the minus strand of CAITZE010000310.1, from coordinate 1,750 downwards.
CGGCAAGCTGCGCTTCGGCAAGTCCGCCCATCACCGCAAGGCGTCCAGACAGCGTCGAAAGCTCGGCACCGATGGAGCGGTTGCCGTGCGGTTCGCTGGCGCTATAGAGCGGCGGGTTTTGTTCGAGCGAGCCCATTCACCAAACCAAAAATATCCTCAGCCGAAACGGCCCGTGACGTAGTCTTGAGTTTTGCCGGACTTCGGCGTCTGGAAAATCACTTCGGTATCGCCGTATTCGATCAGGCGGCCCAGATACATGAAGGCGGTGTTGTCGGAGACGCGTGCCGCTTGCTGCATGTTATGGGTGACGATCACGACCGTATATTGCCCGGCGAGTTCGTTGATGAGGTCTTCGACTTTCGCTGTGGCAATCGGATCCAGCGCCGAGCACGGCTCGTCCATCAACAGCACTTCCGGATCGGCGGCGATGGCGCGCGCGATGCACAGACGCTGTTGCTGACCGCCAGACATGCCGAGTGCGCTTTGATCGAGGCGGTCTTTGACTTCGTTCCACAAGGCCGCGCCGCGCAAAGCGCGTTCGCAGGTCTCGGCCAGGAATGTTTTGTCGTTCACACCGTCGACCTTCAAGGGATAGATCACGTTCTCGTAGATCGACATCGGGAACGGATTGGGCTTTTGGAACACCATGCCCATGCGCTTGCGCAGCGCGATAACGTCGGCACCCTTATCGTAGATGTCCTCGCTGTTGAGGCGGATCTCGCCATCGATCTTCAAGCCGTCGACGAGATCGTTCATGCGGTTGATGCAACGGAGCAAGGTCGACTTGCCGCAGCCCGAAGGTCCGATCAGCGCGGTGACGAGGCCCTTTTCCACGGTCATTTGCACATTGTGCAGGGCCTGGGCCTGGCCGTACCACAGACGCAGATTGTTGATCTCCAGGATCGTGCCGCTGCCGCCGGTCTTCAAGTGATAGACCGTGCTTTCGAAATTGGTGTCCGGGCGGACCGGCGCGATGGATTCCATGTTCATGGGCGGCTCCTAAAACTGACTTCCGGCGAATTTCTTCTTCAGCCGGCTGCGCACGACAATGGCCGTCGCGTTGACGAGTGTGACGAGAGCGATCAGCAGCACCGTGGTGACGAACACCATGGGCTTGCCGGCTTCGGCGTTACGCGACTGGAAGCCGACGTCGAAAATGTGGAAGCCCAAGTGCATGAAGCTGCGTTCGAGATGCACGTAGGGGAACTGGCCATCGACCGGAAGCTGCGGTGCCAATTTGACGACGCCCACCAGCATCAGGGGCGCCACTTCGCCGGCGCCGCGCGCCATGGCAAGAATGATACCCGTCATGACGCCTGGCATAGCGCGCGGCAGCACGATGTACTTGATCGTCTGCCACTTGGACGCGCCGCACGCGAGCGAACCCTCACGCATAGACCGCGGAACAGCGGCCAGAGCTTCCTCGGTGGCGACAATCACGACGGGAACGGTGAGGAGCGCCAACGTCAGCGCGGACCACAACAGTCCGCCGGTGCCAAACGTCGGGTTCGGCAAGCGCTCGGGATAGAAGATCTGATCGATGGAGCCGCCCAGCACATAGGCAAAGAAGCCCAGGCCAAAGACGCCGTACACAATCGACGGCACACCGGCGAGGTTATTCACCGAGATGCGCACAAAGGAAACCAGGCGGCCTTGTTTGGCATATTCGCGCAAGTAGAGCGCAGTGATGACGCCGAAGGGCGCGACCACAATAACCATCAGGATGGTCATCGCGGCGGTGCCGAAGATG
>CAITZE010000309.1 GCA_903896775.1 uncultured bacterium | reverse complement strand
TCGAAGAAGCCGGCATTCACTCCGGCGACTCAGCCTGCTCGCTGCCACCTTATTCTTTGCCCACCGAGACCGTCGCGGAGATCAAACGCCAGACTGTCGCGCTCGCTACGGCGCTGAAAGTCGTCGGCCTAATGAACGTGCAATACGCGGTCAAAGCCGGCGTCGTTTACATACTTGAGGTCAATCCGCGTGCAAGCCGCACCGTGCCCTTCGTCGCAAAAGCGACGGGCGTGACCGTTGCCAAAATCGCCGCCCGCATCATGGCCGGTGAGAAACTGGCCAGCTTCAATCTCGGCGGCGACTTCGAGAGCAAAGGCAAGTCGGGCCACGTCGCGGTGAAGGAAGCCGTGTTCCCCTTCAACCGCTTCCCCGGCGTCGACATCGTGCTGGGCCCGGAAATGAAATCCACCGGCGAGGTCATGGGCCTCGACCGCGATTTCCCGCGCGCTTATGCCAAATCGCAGTTGGGCGCGGGCATCACCCTACCGCTGACTGGTACAGCCTTCCTATCCTTACGCGACAGCGACAAGCCGGCGGCCGCCAAACTGGCGCAAAAACTGATCGCTCTGGGCTTTAAGATCATCGCCACACATGGCACGCAAAAGGGCCTCGCCGACCTCGGATTGCCGGTGGAAGTGGTCAATAAGGTCGCCGAAGGGCGTCCGCACTGCGTCGATATGATGATTTCCGGCCAAGTTCAGCTGGTGGTTAACACCACGGACGGGGCTCAGTCCCTAAAAGACAGCTTTACCATCCGCCGGACGGCTCTAACCCGTAATATTTGCCATTATACCACTCTGGCCGGGGCGGAAGCCGCCGTGGCAGCCATTGGCGCCCTTAAAGACGGAGCACTTGATGTTGCTCCGCTCCAATCATATTTTAAGCGGTAATAGACGGATACGACTCTAAGTCAGAGGCCCTCGTCATACCGGCGCGGGATAGTTCTGTTTTTTACTGACTCGAGGCTGGGGTGGTTGAAAAAATTCCCATGACGGCAGAAGGCTTGGCGCCGCTCAAGGAAGAGCTGCATCAGCTGAAGTCCGTCGAGCGCTATGCGGTGATCAAGCAGATCGCCGAAGCCCGCGAACACGGCGATCTCTCCGAAAACGCCGAGTATCACGCCGCGCGTGAAAAGCAGAGCTTCATCGAAGGCCGTATCATCGAGCTGGAAGATGTCGTCAGCCGCGCCGACGTCATTGACCTGACCAAGCTATCAGGAACCACCGTGCGTTTCGGGGCTTGGATCACCGTGGCCGACGTCGATAACGATGAAGAGATCACCTATCAGCTCGTCGGCCCTTACGAAGCCGATTTGAAGAAGAACAAAATTTCCGTGCAGTCGCCGCTGGGCCGCGCGCTTATCGGCAAAAACCCCGGCGATACCGCTGAAGTCACAGCCCCCGGCGGTGGAAAAGCGTACGAAGTGCTGAAGGTGAAGTTTAAGTAGCCTTACTTGGGCTCGCCGTTGATGCGCAAACGCCATGCGGCGTCGGTCTTCTTGTAAACGATCACGAGGAATCCTGCTGTCAGTGCAATCGCCAGCACGACGGAAATAAGCAGCGTGATTTTATTCGCGCCGAACCAACGGCGTGTCAGCGCGCGATCCGCCCACAGCAGAACCACATAACCGAGAGTCATCGCCCAGCCTTGCCAGGTCGAAGGCGTCGCACCGTAGCCTGTGCTCTTGGGCGCAAACCACGGCTTACCCATAAGTGTATTCCGATTGTCCGCCCGATTATTCCGCAGGCACGGTTAACGGCGGTTGCGCCGGCTTATCGCCGTCTACAGCGATGGGCACGCCGGGCAAGTTCTTAGCGCTGCGGATCGCCAGCGCCGATTTGACGTTGGCGACTTTGGGAGCCGCCGTCAGCTTTTCCGTCACGAACCGCTGATAGGCATCCCAGTCTTTAGCGACGATCCGCAGCAAGAAATCCGTTTCCCCGGCCAGCATGTGGCACTCGCGCACTTCCGGCCATTCCTTGACCAAGCCTTCGAAGGCGGTCAAATCGGCTTCTGCTTGGCTATTGAGCCCGACGTGAGCAAAGACGGTGACCGTGTAGCCGAGCGTCGCGGGGTCCAGCTGGGCGTGGTAGCCCTTGATGAAACCGGCCTGCTCCAGAGCGCGGACACGGCGCAGACATGGCGGCGCGGAGATGCCGGCGCGCTGGGCTAAATCCACATTTGTCATGCGGCCATCGTTCTGCAAATCGCTCAAGATTTGCCGATCGATACGGTCAAGCTTTACCCGTTGCATCGCGAGTCCTGTTTCATTTTGAAATCCCCCCTGGAATTGGAAAACGGTGTACACGGCAACCGCTTAATCTCCAGCCTTACGAAATATTATTACAAACACCCCGCTATCCCGCGCAATAGGAAAGATTATTTGGCGGTTATTCAGCAATTCTACCATTACGTGATAAGTGGCGGTGTTCGGGGCACCAGCCTTGCGCCAGACGCATAGCAACCGTATGTTACCCCTCAATGTTGCATCGCAAAGCAACGCTTTTTACGCGTTAACGACATGGCTCATATTCACACCAAAGTTCTGATTCTGGGATCGGGGCCTGCGGGCCTGACCGCCGCCATTTATGCCGCCCGCGCCAACCTGGCACCTGTCATCGTCGCCGGAATGCAGCCCGGCGGGCAAATGACCATCACCACTGATGTCGAGAACTATCCCGGCTTCCCAGACGTCATCCAGGGCCCCTGGCTCGTGGAGCAGATGCAGAAGCAGGCGGAGAACGTCGGCACGAAAGTGATTCATGACACGATCATGAAGATCGATCGGTCCAAGCGCCCCTTCACCT
>CAITZE010000308.1 GCA_903896775.1 uncultured bacterium | reverse complement strand
GGTTTCCCTAAGCCGCACGGGGTTGAAAACCAGCGGATCAATTTCCGGCGCGGCGGCTGGCGTTTCAGCGCCTTGGGATTTTTGCGGACGCCGCAAATCCAAAGCGGCCGGCAACCACTTTTCCAACGCAGCCGTCAGCAGTTTAGATTCAATGGGTTTAGTCAGATAACCGTCCATACCTTCATCCAGGCAGCGCTGCGCCGTTCCAGGCAAGGCATCGGCGGTGAGTGCAACAATCGGCAGCCTTCTTCCGGTCCTCACTTCAAGGCGCCTGATTTCACGGGTGAGTTCAAAGCCATCCATCTCCGGCATATGGAAATCCGTTAGCAACAGACCATGAGCTGAGGGCTGATATTTTTCGAGTGCCTCGCGCCCGTTGCCGGCCATCTCGAGAGCGTAGCCGAGTTTGTTCAACATGCGCGTAATGACGACCTGGTTGGTGCCATTGTCCTCGGCGACAAGAATCAAAGCCCCCGCCGCGCGCGCTTCGTCCACCGACGGCGGATCGAACTTTTGATTGGCGGATGCGACACTGCGCTCGGTTAAACTGCCGCGGCCCAAAGCGGCGGCGATCACTTGATGGATTCGGCCGCGGCGCAAAGGCAGCGTCACTGCCGCTAAGAATCCTGCACGGTCGCTTTCAGTGAGCGTCGATGCCAGGCTGCGTGGTGCTGCGAGAACCACCTTTACGGCGGAAGATTTTGCTTGAGCCTGGGCAGCGATCTCTTGACCAACCACAAGCGCGCGCGGATCACCACCTTGCGCTGAAACAAATACGATGCCGCCTGCCTCCAAAGCCCGCGAAACGACATCGTCTTCGTATTCTAAGTGCGTGCAATTTTGAACGCCGAGAGCGCGTAGAATACCATCGAATGCCGCGCGTGTGGAATTGTTGAAGCCGACCGCTGTCACAATGGCATCGCTCACGTCCACGCGAGTAGCACTGCTTTGATCGGCGTGCGGTAACGGCAACTCAACCCAGAAGGTCGACCCCTTCCCCGCTTCCGATTGGACACCGATACGGCCGCGCATCAATTCGCACAGGCGTTGCGATATCGATAGCCCTAAGCCTGTCCCGCCATAACGCCGCGATGTCGAGACGTCGGCTTGCTCGAATGCCTTGAACAAGCGGCCTTGCTGTTCGGGCGTTAAGCCAATACCGGTGTCGACGACTTCGAAGCGCATGACGTTCGATGGCGTCGCGAACACACGCAACGTCACGCCGCCAGTCTCGGTGAACTTCACGCCATTACCCAGCAGGTTAATCAAGACTTGGCGAATGCGTGTCGGATCGCCCACGACCATATCTGTCACAGCGGGATCGATTACAACTGCTAAAGTAATGCCTTTGTCTTCGGCGCGTTGACAGACAAGCTCGCCCGCGCTTTCGGCTAATTCCACCAATGAGAATGGGGTCGCTTCGATATCCAGCTTGCCGGCCTCGATCTTCGAGAAATCGAGAATGTCGTTGATGATCGTCAAAAGCGCTGCGGCTGAGCCGCGAATCACCGCCGACATGCTGCGCTGATCTTCCGATAGATCCGTTTGTTCCAGCATCTCGGACATGGACATGACGCCGTTCATGGGCGTGCGAATTTCATGGCTCATCATTGCAAGGAATGAGGATTTAGCTTTAGTCGCCTCCTCCGCCTCCTCCTTGGCTTTGGCGAGCGCAATACTTTGCTCCTCCATGCGCTCGGCGATACGCCGGCGCCACTCGATGAAAGCCAGCAGCGAAAGCACGGCGAGGAAAATCGCGATCTCGAGAACCGTGCCGCGAACTACCTGCGCGTAAATGCTGATCGTCGGGATCGATGTCACGAGTGCAAAAGGCAATACGGAAATGCCCTGGACCGACACCGTCGCATTGCCGACCTGAGTGGTTGTAGCTTCGGCGCTCACGTGATCTGGGCTCAACAAGCCTGAAATGGCGATTGCCTCGGGCAGCTTTACTTCAACAGTCGAATTAGGCCGGCGCGAATAAGCAATGACTCGCTTGCTGGAATCGACCAGGTAAATCTCGCCGTCGTTGATGGGAAATTTCGCAAGCACGTCATCCAGCTGGCGCAATGTAAAATCGATTGCGACAATTCCTCTGAATTTATCATCGACGTAAACCGGGCGGCCCATGGAGATCATTAGGCCGGCGCCAAAATCGTCATCATAAACGTCGGTCACATAAGGCGTGCGGGTCGGATTGTGTTCCGGTGTGCCGAACACAAAATACTGCTGCGTGAGGTCGGCTTCTTTGTAGGCAAACTCGCTGGAGAGGCGAAATGGAAAGACATGCTCAAAATGGCGCGCCGAGACGTAATAGGTCCACGCTACGTTGGGCAACTCGGTCAGGATTTGGCCGAATATCGACCGCATGGATAAAGCTGTTTCCAGCTCAAAGGCGAATTCAGGGTCATCGAGATTTAAGCGGCCGTGACCGGTGAGATTACCGGTTTCAAGCTTTGAGATTCCGTGGGGCAACTCGTCCATGTTGAAATCGACGGCTGCATCCTGCCGTAGCTATTTCAATAGACGCGACTGCTCCTTGCCTTTCGGCCGCTCGGCCAGCTCGTTTTGCATGGTCGATTGCTCAAGCTGAACAAAGGTCTGCGCGACCTGCATCGACCGCGACAACTCGTTGCGCACAGAGCCTAGAGCCGCGAGCCTTTGTGCCCGTTGTTCTTCCGCGACACTTTCTAACTTGGAAATCAGGAACCAGCCGGAAATCGCCAGCGCGACTGCATAAAAGGCCAGAATGCCTACTCGCCTCAGCCGCCGCTTCATCGGTGTCCCCCAAACGAGACCTAAAGCGTATCAGGAACCGCAGTGATGATCACCACGGCTTCAGCCAAAGGGTATTCGTCAGTGATGGTCAAATCCACCTGAGCGCGCATACCGGGCGGTGTCATTTCCGCTAGGCGCGCCGCAGCGCCACCCGTCATGACAACGGTGGGCTTTCCGCTCGGCAGATTGACGACGCCCAAATCCCGCCAATAGACACCATCACGAAAGCCGGTGCCGAGGGCCTTGGACGCTGCTTCCTTGGCGGCATAGCGCTTTGCGAAAGTGGCCGCATAGCTATTGCCAGCGCCTTTGCGGCGCTCAGCTTTGCGTTGCTCAATTTCGGTAAAAACACGTTGAATAAAGCGATCACCGAAACGCTCAAGCGTTTTTTCGATGCGGCGAATATCAATGAGGTCGTTGCCGATACCAAGAATCACGGACGCACCGACATGTTTGCGCGTGCGTGATCCATGGCTGCGCGCATCCGCCGGATCGCAGCGTCAAATCCGGTGAAAATCGCCTCGCCCACCAGGAAATGCCCGATATTGAGTTCGGCGAGGGTCGAGATCGCCGCGACGGGCTCGACCGTGTCATAGCCCAGCCCGTGGCCCGCATGACACTCTAGTCCGATTTGCGCAGCGTGGGCGGCCGCGCCTTGTAAGCGTTTCAGATGGCGCTCGCGCTCAGGGCCCGGCGGCACTTCGCAATATGCACCGGTATGCAACTCTACGACCGGTGCGCCGAGGCTTTTGGAGGCGTCAAGCTGCCGCGGTTCGGCTTCGATGAACATCGAAACGCGAATGCCCGCGCCTACCAGCTCGCGCACAAACGGTGCTAAATAATTGTGTCCACCTGCCACGTCGAGCCCGCCTTCGGTCGTGCGTTCCTGGCGTTTCTCCGGTACCAAGCACACCGCGTGAGGTTTGTGGCGCAAGGCGATCTCAAGCATTTCCTTGGTCGCCGCCATTTCAAGATTGAGCGGAATATTAAGTTCGGCCATCAACCGTTTGATATCGTCGTCGGAAATATGGCGGCGATCCTCGCGCAGATGGGCTGTGATGCCGTCTGCGCCGGCAGCCGCTGCTGCCAATGCAGCGCGCACCGGATCCGGATGAATGCCGCCGCGCGCGTTGCGTACAGTTGCCACGTGATCGACGTTAATGCCCAAACGTAAATATCCGGCGCTCATACGTCTGCGCCCGCCGGAGGGACCGCATTGTGCTCGGCCATGGTTTTATGCTGGCGGCGCAATATCCGCCGCAACTGCACTGTTCTCAGAACCGGAAGTAGCGCGAAGTAAGACACAAGCCCCGCCACAAAAGCCATCGGTATGCTGCCGACCAACATGGGCCAAAATATAGGCCAAACGCGATCCATGAACATATGCCCGTTGAGGTTCAGGACCGCCTCTGTAAGGCCTTTGAACATCTGAATGAAATTCGGCGGATGACCCTTGAGATTGATACCCATCATCCAGGCGCCGAGGTAATAAGCACCGAACCAAAGCGGCGGTGCGGTCCAGGGATTTGCCGCCTGCGCGCCAAGCACGGCGGCAAAAATATTGCCCCTAAGCGCCCATGCAATAAGCCCTGCGGTCACGATATGCGTGCCGTAAAACGGTGTCATGGCAATGGCAACACCAATGGCAAAACCGGCGGCAATGCTGGACGGCGTGCCAGGAATTCGCTGCAGGCGATGCCAAAGATAAGTCGCGGTGCGGCGCCAGCCCATGCGCGGCCAGAACATCTGGCGCAGCTTATCCGGGACAGACAGTTTATTTCGACGCTGAAACATGGCGATGATATTGCCCGGGCAGCCCCTCGGCGCAAGGGGAAAGCCCAATTCAAGGCGCGAATGGGCGCTAAAACCGCGCCGGAACTAAAACCCGCCTGAGGCCGTTATTAAAGTCGTAGCAATCCCGCTTCACACGCTGTGCGAGGGTCTCATGCGTCCCCTTCTCCTGTTTTTTGTCGGTGTCCCCATTCCGGTCATCATTCTGCTGTACGTCTTTCACGTACTGTAGATTACAGACCATCGCTTCTAGCGCCGGGCACGCTCGACTGAATTGATGGCGGGCGTTGCCCGAAGCGCTGCGATGATATTCGTGAGGTGTTTGACGCCGCGCACCTCGATATCCAGGCTCATTTCAAAGAAGTCCTTCGAGCGTTTGGAGATCTTCAAATTGGAGATATTTCCGAAGTTACGCGCAATGACGGTTGAAAGCGCGCCGAGACTGCCGGGCTCGTTGGCGACGACAAGATTAACCCGGCCAATGTGAACATCTTTGTCCTTATCAGCATCCCAAGACAGATCAACCCACCGGTCTGGCAAGTCCGTGTAACTTTCGAGCTGTTCACAATCGATGGTGTGAACCTCGATCCCACGGCCTTCGGTAACAATACCGATGATGCGGTCGCCCGGCAGCGGATGACAGCACTCGGCCACATGCATGGCCATGCCCGGCGTCAGACCCTTGATCGCGATAGCGCTGTCTGCCTCGTGCGTGTGCTTGAGCCGTGCTTGCGAAAGATTGACGATGTTATCTTCGCCGCCGTCCAAGCGTGCACCAGGATAAACCGCGACCAGAACTTCGCGCCCCACCAAACGCCCCTCGCCGACTTTGGCGTAGAGATCATCCAGCGCGTCCACGCCGAATTTTTCCAGAACGCCGTTCAGGCCCTTATCGCTCAATGCGAGGCCTTCCTTGGTAAACGTCTTTTCCAGAATCTCGCGTCCGAGTTTTAAATATTCCTCGTGCGCATCGTCGCGCACACGCCGGCGCACGTGCGCGCGGGCTTTACCGGTGACGACAAAGCCTTCCCACTCCGGCGAAGGTTTCTGCGCGGTGGATGTCACAACCTCGACCTGATCGCCGTTTTGAAGCGCGGTGCGTAACGGCACGATGCGGCCGTTGACCTTCGCGCCGACGCACGTATTTCCGACTTCGGTGTGCACGGCATAAGCAAAGTCCACAGGCCCCGCACCCCGCGGCAAAGCAATAAGATCGCCTTTGGGTGTGAAACAGAACACCTGATCGTGGAACATCTCGAGCTTGGTGTGTTCCAAGAATTCCTGCGGCGATTGGGCATGCTCAAGAATATCGAGCAATTCGCGCAACCATGAATACTGGCGGCCTTCGACGGATTTGACGGCTGGTTCCTCGCCGAATAAATCCGAGCCTTTGTAGCGCCAGTGCGCCGCCACACCCAACTCGGCGACCTCGTGCATCTGGTGAGTACGGATTTGAATTTCGATGCGGTGGCGCTGCGGACCAATGATCGAGGTATGCAGCGAACGGTAACCGTTACGCTTGGGCGTGGAAATGTAGTCTTTGAAACGCCCGGGTATCGTCGGATAGTTGGTATGCACAACGCCGAGCACGCGGTAGCAGTCTTCGGGTTTATCGACCATGACGCGGAACGCCATGATGTCCGACAACTGCTCGAAGCTCACGTCCTTGATCTGCATCTTGCGCCAGATCGAATAGGCCGTCTTCTCGCGGCCGGAGATGTAGCCTTCAATGCCAGCCTTCCGCATAACTTGGTCAAGCTCGTCCATGATTTTGACGACCAACTCGCCGCCGTGCAATTCCAAGAACCGCAACCGCGCGAGAATTGATTCGCGCGCCTCAGAATGCAACTCGGAGAAAGCCAAGTCTTCCAACTCGGTTTTGACTTCCTGCATGCCGATGCGTTCCGCCAACGGCGCGTAGATTTCCATGGTCTCAAGTGCTATCGAGCGGCGCTTGGCCGGATCTTTGATGAAATTCAGCGTCCGCATGTTGTGCAGACGGTCGGCCAGCTTCACCAGCAGCACGCGGATATCGGCGGACATGGCGAGCACAAACTTACGGAAGTTCTCCGCCTGCTTTTCTTCCATGTTCTGGATTTGGATACGCGCAAGCTTGGTGACGCCGTCCACCAACCGCGCGACTTCGTCGCCAAACAAATCGCGCACATCCTCGAGTGTGGCTTTGGTGTCCTCGACGATGTCGTGCAGCAGCGCCGTGACGATAGAAGCCGTGTCGAGCTTGTAATTGGTAAGGATGCCCGCGACTTCGATGGGATGTGAAAAATACGGATCGCCCGACGCGCGTTTCTGCACGCCATGCATCTTCATGGCGTAAACGTAAGCGCGGTTGATGGCGTCCTCGTCGGCGTCGGGATCGTAAGACTTAACCCGTTCGACCAGCTCGAATTGACGCATCATAGCTCTGCACTCCTATACGGAGGCAGCGTCAATGCGTGATTGGTAGACGAGTGAAAGGGATGACGCAGCGGATATGTGGGATCGGCGCAGCGCTCGAATGTTGTGATCTCTGCGAGCGTGCTTCTGGCCATCAGCCCTTGGGATCTTCCGCGTCGACGTCTTCGTAGGAAACTTTGGGATGAGCTGCAGAATGAGCTGCAGGCGCTTTAGGCTCTTCTTCTTATTCTTCGCTGTCTTCGATGCTCATGCCGGCAGCCGCAGCCACCGTCTCGCTCATCTGGCTGGCGATACCGGCAAATTCCGGGTTCGAGGCCATAGCGTCGAAGCCGTCTTCTTCCGGCTCATCGACTTCCACATGGCGCTGCAGACCCTGGATGATGGCGTTGTAGAGATCGTCCGGGCTGACCTTTTCGTCGGCGATTTCGCGCAGGGCGACAACCGGGTTTTTGTCGTTATCGCGCTCTAAGCGCGGTTCGGCGCCGGCGGAGATTTCACGCGAGCGCTGCGCCGCGACCATAACCAGCTGAAACCGGTTAGTGACTTTTTCGACGCAATCTTCGACCGTTACGCGGGCCATGAGAAATTCCTTACTTTGCTTCAGGTTAGAGTGCGCGGATTCGGCATATGGGTCAACCGCCCCACCCCGTTCCTCCACGTATATAGGAACGGGCGCCAG
>CAITZE010000307.1 GCA_903896775.1 uncultured bacterium | reverse complement strand
CACCTGCAGGCGGGTGTTCATTTCGATGAAGTAGAATTTGCCGTCTTCATAAAGGAACTCGACGGTGCCGGCGTTATCGTAGCCGAGCTTACGCATGGCTTTGCAAACCACTTCGCCGATTTCGTCGCGCTGGCCGGCATTGAGGGCGGGCGAAGGCGTTTCTTCGAAGATCTTCTGGTGGCGGCGTTGCAGCGAGCAATCGCGTTCGCCCAGGTGCACGACATTGCCGTGTTTATCGCCCAGCACCTGAATCTCGATGTGGCGCGGACGGCCCAGGTATTTTTCCATATAGACTTCGGCGTTGCCGAAAGCGGCTTTGGCTTCGGTGCCGGCAGTCTGGAAAGCTTCGCGCACTTCGTCGCGGTTTTGCGCGACTTTCATGCCGCGTCCACCGCCGCCGGCGCTGGCTTTGATCAGCACTGGATAGCCGATGCCATCGGCGATCTCGACCGCCGCATCGGCGGATTCCACCGCGCCCTCGGAGCCGGGCACGACAGGAATGCCGGCTTCCTTGGCGGTCTTCTTCGCCATGACCTTGTCGCCCATGGTGCGGATATGGATGGGCGAGGGGCCGATGAAAGTGATGTCGTGGTCGGCCACCATTTCGGCGAACTCGGCGTTCTCCGACAAAAAGCCGTAGCCGGGGTGGATAGCGTCGGCGTGCGTGATGGTGGCGGCGGAAATAATCGCCGCTTTATTGAGATAGCTGTCGCGGGCCGCCGGCGGGCCGATACACACGGACTCGTCGGCGAGGCGCACATGCATGGCTTCGGAATCCGCCGTCGAATGCACGGCGACGGACTTGATGCCCATTTCACGGCAGGCGCGCTGGATACGAAGCGCGATCTCGCCGCGGTTAGCGATAAGGATCTTCTCAAACATCAGATGTGCTTATTCCACAATGACCAGGGGCTCGCCGTATTCGACCGGAGAGCCGCTCTCGACCAGGATTTTCACGACTTTGCCGCCGCGCGGCGCCTTGACCGGATTGAAGGTCTTCATGGCTTCGATCAGCGCGAGGGTTTGGCCTTCGGAAACTTGATCGCCGACCTTGATGAAGGGTGCAGCGCCCGGTTCGGGCAACAGATAGAACACGCCGACCATGGGCGATTTCACGGTGCCCGGGTGGCTGGCCGGATCGACCGGTTTCGCGGCTGCCGCCGCCGGCGCTTCATGAGCAGCTGCGGGCGCATACATGGGCTGCGGCGCGCCGACCATGGTGGTCATGTGCTTGGCGACCCGGATGCGGATACCGCCGCTTTCGTATTCGACTTCGGACAGCCCGGTTTCGTTCAGCACATCGGCGAGCTGGCGCACCAGATCGCTTTCGATAGCTGAGTTCGACTTGGAGCTTTTCTGCGAGGCCGCGGCCTCTGCCGGTTTTTTATCTTGAGATTTTGTCACGCCGTTTTTGCCTTGCTGATAAGTTTCGCCATGGCATCCACCGCCAATTCGTAGCCTTGTCCGCCGAAGCCGCAAATGACGCCGGTGGCTGCGCGCGAAACGAAGGAGTGATGGCGGAACTCCTCGCGCTTGAAAATATTCGAAAGATGCACCTCGATCACCGGCACCCCGCACGCCAAGAGGGCGTCGAGAATGGCGACGGAGGTGTGGGTGTAAGCCGCCGCATTGATGACAATGCCGGCCGCTCCGGTCCGGGCGCCCTGAATCCAGGAGACCAGTTCGCCCTCGTCGTTGCTTTGGCGGAAGT
>CAITZE010000306.1 GCA_903896775.1 uncultured bacterium | reverse complement strand
GGTGTTTATTGCCGTCTTCGCCGATATAGCTCGCATCCAGACGCTCGGGCAGCACGTAATCGAGCTGAATTGTGCCGCATTGCCAGGTGCGACCGATGGCGTCGGTGAGGTGGAACTCAAGCTTCGGCGAATAGAACGCGCCTTCGCCGGGCAGCTCCTGCCAGCCGTATTCGGGGCCTTGGCGGCCGGCGAGACGCACAGCTTCGCGTAAGTTGTTCTCGGCGCGGTCCCACATCTCGTCGGTGCCGAAGCGCTTTTCCGGGCGCAGCGCCAGTTTGATGGCATAGCGGTCGAAGCCCAGATCTTTGTACACGACGTCGAGCAGCTCGCAGAACTTACGCACTTCATCGACGATTTGATCTTCGCGGCAGAAGATATGGGCATCGTCCTGGGTGAACTGACGCACGCGCATGATGCCGTGCAGCGCGCCGTGCGGCTCGTTGCGGTGGCAGCAGCCGAATTCGGCCATGCGGATCGGCAGCTCGCGATAGCTCTTGATGCCTTGGCGGAAGATCAGAATATGCGCCGGACAATTCATGGGCTTTAGCGCCATGAGTTCGCCCTTACCAGACAACACCGGACCTTCGTCCTCTGTGCTTGGCACTTCGTCGGGCACCACGAACATGTTCTCGCGGTACTTGCCCCAATGGCCGGAGGCTTCCCACTGCTTCGAGTTCATCAATTGCGGCGTCTTCACTTCGACGTAACCGGCAGCATCGAGGCGGCGGCGCATATAGGATTCAAGCTGACGCCACAGCATGTAGCCCTTGGGATGCCAGAAGATCGACCCTTGCGCTTCCGGCTGCAGATGGAACAAATCCATCTCCTGGCCGATCTTGCGGTGATCACGCTTCTCGGCTTCTTCCAGCATCGTGGTGTAGGCGGCGAGTTGCTTTTCGTCAGCCCATGCGGTGCCGTAAATACGCTGCAGCATGGCGTTGTTGGAATCGCCGCGCCAATAAGCGCCGGCCAGCTTGGTCAGCTTAAAGGCTTTGCCAAGTTTGCTAGTGGAGGCCAGATGCGGGCCGCGGCACAAGTCGAGCCACTTGTCGCCTTGACGATAAATGCTGATGGGTTCGCCGGCCGGGAATCCTTCGATCAGTTCGGCCTTATAAAACTCGCCGATGCTTTTGAAGTGCGCTATGGCTTTGTCGCGGTCCCAGACTTCGCGGCGGATCGGCTCGTCGCGGTCGACGATCTCTTTCATCTTGGCTTCGATCTTGGCCAGATCGTCGAAGGTGAAAGCTTCTTTGCGCGCGAAGTCGTAATAAAAACCGTTCTCGATCGCAGGGCCGATAGTGACCTGCGTTCCCGGAAACAATTCTTGCACGGCTTCGGCTAAAACGTGCGCCGCGTCGTGGCGCAACAGCTCCAGCGCGTCGGGGTCCTTGCGGGTGACGATGGCGACATTCGCATCTTCGGTCAGCGGCAGAAGCAGATCTTTCATCTCGCCGTTGATCTTCACGGCAAGTGCTGCTTTGGCCAAACCAGGGCCGATATCAGCCGCCAGATCTGCGCCGGTAACCGGCTTGTCGTAGTTACGTACGCTGCCGTCGGGAAGGGTAATCGCGACCATAAGGTGATGTTCTCAAAAGGGCTGAAAGCCCGCGGAATCTAGGGCTGTGGCAGGGGTTGTCAAGCAAACGTAATGGCCGGCTAATAGCCGTCCGTGGACGTTCGCCCGAAGGGCGAGAGACGCTTCAGCCAGCGGGAAATCTTGGCCGAACGACGTTTGTTGGTGACCTTGGAGGCGTCCGTCAGCCAGGCGATTTGCAGCACCTTGCGTTCGCCGGCAAAGGGCAGGTGGCCGTGCCAGGAGTTCTCACCACGGCGGAAGCCGAAGAAACTGCCCACGGTGGGGCTGATTTCTGCGCTGTAGTCCTCAAAGTCGTGATTGTTGCGCAATACCCGCAAGCGCCCAGCGCCGGAATCCAGCCAACTGTCATTCAGATAGATCAGCACGGTGGCGATTTTGCTCAAGCTATCGGTATGGATCCGGCCGTCGGACGCCGCCGACCAATGCCGCAAAGTGATCAGTTTGGGCTTGTCGGTGAGGTCGATGCCGAGTTTTTCACCGACCAGCGCGCTGAACGCCGGCTCATTGATATCCTGCATCAGGTCTTCAAAGGCGCCGGTGACTTTAAGGTCGCTGACCGGAAAGAAGCCGGTCTGCTTAAGAGTGGGGAAATCGGCCAACACCTTCGTTGCCGCACCGCCCTTGAAAATGTCGCCGCCGATGAAGTGCGGATAGGGTTCCTGCAGCGTGGATGTGGCGGCAAGGGCCTCAAGATTGATTGCGTGCATCAGGGCCTCCTTTCGCCACGACTTCCATTAAAGGCGCAGGGATATTGCTAAAATTTCGGGCCGTTTTACAGCCCAAAAGCTACTTCTTGGGCGTCTCGAGGCTCGCGATAATTTCGCCGACCGGAATTTCCGCGAGTGTGCTGCGCCTTAAGATTGAAACCCTGTTGCCGCGCTGCCCTACCAAAGCTGGGTCCGACGCATTGTTATAGAGAACAACCGTCCGGCAGCCGGCGATGGCGGCAAGATGCATGATGCCGTTATCGGGTCCAACCGCTCCCGTCGCCGCCCAAGCCAGGAACACCATTTCGGTGACGGTCGCGCGCTGCGACAGGTCTACAGCGCTGGGACAGAATTCGGCAATGGTCGTGGCGACCTCTGAGGGCATATCAGTGCCGACCAGCACCGGCGTCTGCCCATTGAGAGACAACAAGCGCGCAAGCTCACCGTAACGCTCCGCCGGCCAAGGTGCGCCGGGACCGGGCGTCGCCGACATCATCACAAAAGGCGCGGTCATGCTGAAAGGCAGCGTGAAGGACTCCACTTGGCGCGCGACCCAGGACAAGTCGGGGCGCAATGGGGCGCCGAGGCCCGCGATCTTCAACTGTGCCGCCCAACGATCAACCAGATGCTTGGCCGCACGGCGCGGATCTGTGTCGGAAAGCGCGGTGCCGGGAATAGAGCCCGACCACGGAATATCTCTGCGCTTGCCGGGTAACGCGCGCGCGCCATACACCAGCCAGAACAGCCGCCGGCTATGGGGCGTGGCGTCGAAATCGTAGACGCGTGCGAACGGTGTCGCGATCAACCGTGCGCGCAAATCCCAAAGCGGGCGAATTTGCAAAGCGCCGCCGGTCTCATAGACCATGACCTCATCGAAATAAGGTGCGTACGCGGCAAAGGCCGATACGGCCGGCGTGGTCAGCAGGACAATATGCGCGTCACGGTGTTCCGCGCGGATTGCACCCATGATCCCCAGCGCAGGAATAAAGCGCTCTAAGCCAATAGCCGAAATAACCAGAATGCGGGGTTTATCCGCTACCGCGGCCGCCTCGCGTTCCATCATGTGACAGACGCGGACGCGGCGTGCTTTGCGAGCACCTCGTTATAAACTTCGAGAGTCTTCGCACACATTTCGGTTTTGCTGAAAAGCTCGCGGGCACGTGCAATGGCCGCGTTAGCAATGCGAATGCGTTCGTCTTGATTGAGGCGTAATGCGCGGTCCAATGCATCGGCCAGCGAAACCGGATCGCTCGGCGTGAACAGCCAGCCGGTGACGCCAGGTACAATGATCTCCTGTGCGCCGCCGTGAGACGGCGCGACCACGGGCCGGCCCATGGCTTGGGCCTCGGCGACTACACGACCGAAAGCTTCGGGGCGCGTCGAGGCCGACACCACAACATCGGTCGCCATATAAGCCGCCGGCAAATCCTTGCAGTCGTCGACGATGTGTACGTCGGCGCCACGCGCGGCGGCGTAGCGCGTGATGTAATCGCGATGACGGGTACGGCCGTGATCCTGGCCGACCATGATGCAGCGTATGTCTGATTGTCCGCCGCCGCGGCGTTTCAACTCGGCGATGGCGTCGATGAGAACCTCATGCCCCTTCCAACTCGTCAAGCGGCCGGGGAGCATGACGACATGTCCGGACTCCTGAATGCGCCATTTGGATGTCACCTGAATCAATCGCGTCGGTGAAATGCGATTGGCGTCGTAAAGCTCCACATCGACGCCGCGATGAATCACGCGGATGCGCTCCACCGGTACTTTGTATTCCTGCATCAGGTGATCGCGGATGAATTCGGACACGGCGATGACCAACTCACCGTCGGCCATGACGCGGTTGTAGAGCTTTTTGATCCCAAAGGGCCCAAGGCCGTAAACGCCGTGGAAGGTTGTTACAAAGGGCACGCCCGCCGTCTTGGCGGCTTCGCGCGCACTCCATGCCGGGGCGCGGGAGCGGGCATGGACCAGATCCACCTTTTGCTCGCGGATCAGCGCCGCAAGGGTTTCGGCATTCTTACGGATGGCGAAGGGGTTCTTCGTGTTCAGCGGCAAGGTAATGTGTTCAGCCCCAGCGCGCTCCAACTCGCGCACCATGGGTCCGCCGGCGGAGACGACCAGCGCCCCCCATCCCGCCTGGACCAGGGCCTGGGCAACATCGATGGTGCCGCGTTCCACCCCGCCTGAAATCAGGTTGGGTACGACCTGCAGCACGGTCTTGGAAGCTACCGAGGGAGTTGCCGGGGGTGTTGCATTTGCCATAGACATGCCCGCCTTGTAACACGACGCGCGTGTCGGAATCGCGCAAGAATTGCCATAATATTGGTCTATCGAAAGCAGCTCACAGCATGGCGTCCGGCACCGACTTCCTGAAACGCCCCGACGGCTCGGCATTGGCTTATGACCGAAGCCTGGGAAAGCCTGGCGTGGTCTTTCTGCACGGCCTGATGTCGGACCGAGGCGGGACCAAGGCCATTGCGCTGTCCGATCATTGCCACCGCAAGGGTTATGGTTTTGTGCGCTTCGACATGTTCGGTCACGGCGAATCCTCCGGTCGTTTCGAAAAGGGCACGATTTCGCGCTGGACCGAAGACGCGGTGGCGATTGTGGATGCGGCGACTGAGGGTCCGCAGATTCTTATCGGTTCCAGCATGGGCGCTTGGGTGATAATAAAGACGGCACTCGCGCGCACGCAGCGGATCGCCGGTCTGATCGGCATCGCCGCCGCGCCGGATTTCACCGAAGACCTGATGTGGCCCGGTCTCTCGCAAGCTCAACGGGATGCGCTTCAGGCAGAGGGTGTCGTGAACGTGCCAAGCGCCGAAGATCCCAGGCCCTATCCAATCAGCCGAGACTTGATCGAAGACGGCCGCAGAAATCTCGTGCTGCGCGATGGTATAAAGCTGCAATGTCCCGCGCGATTGCTGCACGGCCAGTGTGACGTAAGCGTGCCTTGGGAGACATCGCTGCGCTTGGCAGAACGCATCGTCGGCAAAGACGTGAATGTGCATCTTATTAAAGACGGCGATCACCGTTTATCGCGGCCGCAAGATTTGAATCGTTTGTGCGCAACCCTAGACGATCTTGTCGCGGAAGGGACTGTTTAATGCGCCGCACCGTATTCTGCCTTGCAGCGATGCTCGTGATTGCGCACGGAGCTTATGCCGCCGATGTTGTCCCGGGCACGCAATTGGCGCCAGACCCGGACCTCGAACATCCTCACCGCACGTATGATGCCTGCTTGCAGCTCACACGCAAGCAACCCGACAAGGCGCTTGAGCTTGCTGGCAAATGGATCGCGCTCGGCGGCACGGAAGCCGCCCATCATTGTCAGGCTCTCGCGCTTATCGGCATGAAAGATTACGGCGAAGGTGCCACGCGTCTCGAAGAGCTGGTGCAGCAATCCATTCAGCCACCTGTGGTACGCGCAAATATGCTGGGGCAGGCGGCGCAAGCGTGGATGTTGCAGGGCGATCCGTCCCGCGCTTATGCCGATCAGACGGCAGCGCTGAAATTGGTACCGCCCGATAGTCACGAAAACCTCGAGCTGCTTTTGGACCGCGCCGGCACGTTGGCGGATAGCGGCAAGTACGACGAGGTGCTGCTGGATGTCGATGCTGCTTTGAAGATTGATCCGAAAAGCGCCGAGGCTATGGCTTATCGCGCCAGCGCCCATCGTGCCCTGGGCGATACCGACGCCGCCCTAGCCGATGCCGAAAAGGCAATCAGTATCGAGCCAGACAACGTCGCGGCGCTCATGGAGCGCGGCAATCTTTACCGCCTGAAAAAGCGTACGGCTGATGCGCGTAAAGATTGGCTGCATATTCTGCAGTTAGAGACGGACTCTCCTGCAGCGGATGCGGCGCGGGCGAATATCGAGAATATGGATGTGAATACGAAAGGCCGCTAAAGGCCTTAGAAATCCAGATCGGCGTAGACACGCGCTGGCTGCACGCCCTGAACAATGTCTCGCAATAGGCCGCGAAAGCTGGGGCGCGATTTCACACGCACATACCATTCCTTGGTAAGCGGATGTTCGTCCCAGGGAACGTCGCCGGAATAATCCACCAGCGAAAGATTGGCGGCCGCGCTTAGGTCGGCAACGGACAAATGATCGCCGGCAAGCCAGCTGCGCCGTTCGGTGAGCCAGGCAATGTATTGCAGGTGTGTATGAATATTGTCGCGGCCAGCTTTGAGTGCGCGTGAATCCGGCGCGGCATTGAGGCTAACGCGACGCGTGAGCTTTTCGCCCGCCAGATGCTGCGTGACCTCGCGTTGGAACTTGTCGTCGAACCATGCGGCCAAGCGGCGTGCTTCGGCGCGCTCCACGGGGTTGCGCCCAAACAGCGGCGCTTCGGGGTAAAGCTCGTCGAGATATTCGCAGATGGGCCCATGACCGCAGACGACGGTTTCGTCTTCATCCACGAGGACCGGTAGTTCGCCAGCGGGATTTAGCGTGAGCAGATCGTCATCAATCCGCCAGGGCTCGATGATATGCTCGGCGAACTCCAGGCGCTTTTCATGGAGCGCGAGGCGAACCTTGCGCGCCGTCGGCAGAAGCGTGTGATGATAAAGCGTGCGCATGGTTTAGGGCGTCGCCGGAACTATCGCCGAAATTTTCAATGCGACGTGTTTAAAAGATCGCGCGGCGATCTTCCAGTGGCAATATTGATGCGGGGATAAGGCGGGCTAGTCGCCCTGGTTGTAGATCGACTTGACCAGTTCGGTGAGCGTGACGCCGATCTTGTCGCCGGAGGTGATGACGACTTCGCCGCGCGCGATAAGCACTTCGTTGGCGAAAATCTCCACCGGGTCCGAGGTCTTTTGCTCCAGCTCCACGACGGCGCCGCGGCCGAGCTTCAGAAGCTGGTTGACGCGCAAGGATGCCTGACCGAGGACGACCGAAATATCGACGTCGACGCCATAGACTGCCTGTTTACTCTTCTCGTCGTCGTCGTCTCTGGCCATCTGCTCGTTCCGTTGCGCGGGGGATTTATCCCCTATCATCCCTACTATGATCCAGGGGTCTTAAAGCGGCAAGTCCGGGCTGTAGGAAACCCGCCTCAACCTGAAAGACGGGTTAAGAAGCGGTGACGCGTTCGTTGTGCGTCGCCTTAAGGTTCAAGGCTGCGTCCAGCAGGGCCTTGGTATAGGGATCTTGCGGCGCGCTAAAGACCTGATCGGCGGGGCCGGACTCCCGCACAGTGCCATCCTTCATCACAATAATGGTGTCGGCCAAGGCCTGAACCACGCGTAGGTCGTGGCTAATGAATAAATAAGCCAAACTGTATTTGGCCTGCAGGTCGCGCAAGAGATCGACGATCTGGGCTTGGACCGAGACGTCCAGCGCGCTGGTGGGTTCGTCC
Source organism: uncultured bacterium (assembly GCA_903896775.1). GTDB lineage: Bacteria > Pseudomonadota > Alphaproteobacteria > Rhodospirillales > Rhodospirillaceae > SHVO01. The sequence continues at coordinate 3,240 of CAITZE010000306.1, read as the reverse complement.
AGCACTAGGAACCGGGGGCGCAAGACCATCGCACGCGCTATGGCGATTCTCTGGCGTTGGCCGCCCGAAAACTCGTGGGGGTAGCGATCCTTCACGGCGGGATCGAGACCAACCTCGCGCAAAGCCTCCGCGACGCGCTCTTCCCGTTCCGACGGCGCGCCCATTTGATGCACGAGCAGACCTTCGCCGACGATCTGACCGATGGACAGACGCGGACTCAAAGAACCAAAGGGATCCTGAAAAACGATCTGCATATGACGCCGCAAAGGGCGCAGCGTCTTCGCGGGTAGGCCGTCGATGCGCTGGCCCTGAAAACGGATCGCGCCTTCGCTGCTGATGAGACGTAAAAGACCGAGACCCAGTGTGGTTTTGCCGGAACCGCTCTCGCCCACCACGCCAATGGTGCGTCCAGCGGCGACCGTAAAAGAAACGCCGTCGACGGCTTTGATGTAGCCGACCGTGCGGCGGATCACCCCGCGACGAATGGGAAACCAGACCTTCAAATTTTCGGCGGCGATAATCTCTTCGCCAGCCGGTGCGGCGGTGCCTTTGGGCTTTGGTTGGGCGGCCAGCAGGCGTTTGGTGTAATCGTGTTGAGGCGCTTTGAAGATATCGCCAACAGCACCTTGCTCGACAATAGTGCCATCTTTCATGACACAAACGCGGTCGGCGATGCGCCGCACGATGCTCAGATCATGCGTGATGAATAACAGCGCCATGCCAAGGCGATCTTTCAAATCCTTCAGCAGCTCAAGAATTTGCGCCTGGATCGTGACATCGAGCGCTGTGGTGGGTTCATCGGCAATGAGGATGTCGGGATTGAGGGCCAGCGCCATGGCAATCATCACACGCTGGCGCTGCCCGCCGGAAAGTTCGTGCGGCAAAGCGCCCAGCCGGCTTTCGACATCGGGCAAGCCCACCAGCTTCAACAATTCCAAAACACGCGCGCGTTTGGCCGGGCCGGTGATGCCGCCGTGGATTTCCAAAACTTCGCCCACCTGCTTTTCAATGTTGTGCAGGGGATTGAGCGAGGTCATGGGTTCCTGAAACACCATGCCGATACGGTTGCCGCGCACACGCCGCAATGTCGGCTCGGGCGCATTCAACAATTCCTCGCCGTGGAAGACGATGCTGCCGGTGGGGTGGTGCGCCAGGGGATAAGGCAGCAGGCCCAGGATCGACAAAGCGGTGACGGTCTTGCCACTGCCGCTTTCGCCCACCAGAGCCAAGGTTTCACCCTTACCCAGGGTGAACGAAACGTCTTTGGCAGCGATCGCTTGATTGGCGCCGCGTCCGAAGGCAACGCCCAGATCGGAAACAGCAAGGAGTGGTGAGCTATCGTTCATAGGCCGCTCACGTGAAGGTCTTACGCGGATCTAGGGCGTCGCGCACGGCTTCACCCACGAACACCAGGAGCGTCAGCATTCCGGCGATAGTGAAGAAGCCGGTGAAACCCAGCCACGGCGCTTGCAAGTTTTCTTTGCCCTGGCGCAGCAATTCGCCGAGCGACGCCGAGCCGGGCGGCATACCGAGACCAAGAAAATCCAGCGAAGTCAGCGCAACGACAGCGCCCGACAGAATGAAGGGCATGAATGTCACGGTCGCGACCATAGCGTTGGGCAGCATATGACGGGCCATAATGCTGGCATCGTTCATGCCGAGCGCCTTGGCGGCGCGTACATAATCGAGGTTGCGCGCGCGTAAGAATTCGGCGCGCACCACCGAAACCAGCGACGTCCAGCTGAACAGCAGCAGCACGCCCAGCAGAGTCCAAAACCCCGGTGCGATGATCGAGGCCACTATGATCAGAATGAAAAGTTCCGGCAATCCACCCCAGATTTCGATGAAACGCTGGAACAGCAAATCGGTCATGCCGCCGAAGTAACCCTGCACTGCACCGGCCGCCACGCCGATGATGCTGGAGACAATTGTCAGCATCAGCGCGAACAGCATCGAGATGCGGAAACCATAGATCAGCCGTGACAGCACATCCCGGCCCTGGTTGTCGGTGCCGAGCCAGTGTTTCAGTGATGGCGGTGCGGGTGCGGGGCGGCCGAGATTGAAGTCGATGGTATCGAAGCTGAAAGGGATTAGGGGTTCGATAATCCAGCCGTTAGCCTTGATGGCATCGCGTACGAAAGCATCGTCGTAATTGGCAGGGGTCTCGAAGACGCCGCCAAACGCGGTTTCTGGATAATCGAACAGCACCGGCGAATGTATAGAGCCTTTGTAACTGACGAACAGTGGGCGATCGTTGGCGATGAATTCGGCGAACAGGGACAAGATAAACAGCGCGGCAATAATCCAGAGCGACCAATAACCGCGGCGGTTGGCGGTGAAATTTGCCAGACGCCGTTGATTGATCGCCGTCATGCGGCGTTTCCAGGGAAGTTTCGCGCTCATGTCTGGCGGGTTTCAAAGTCGATGCGCGGATCGACCATATGATAGGTCAGATCGCTGAGCAAATTGAGCACAAGGCCGACCAAGCTGAAGACATATAATGTGCCAAAGACAACCGGATAATCGCGATCGAGAACGGCTTGATAACCAAGCAAGCCCAATCCATCGAGCGAAAAAATAACTTCGATCAGCAGCGAACCCGTGAACAGCATGCTGACCAGCGTTGCCGGAAATCCGGCAATGACGAGCAGCATGGCGTTGCGGAAGATGTGGCCATAGAGGATGCGGTTTTGCGTCAGGCCCTTCGCCTTAGCAGTCAGCACATATTGTTTGTTGATCTCGTCCAGGAAACAATTCTTGGTCAGCATGGTGAGCGAGGCAAAGCCCCCGATGGTCATGGCGGTGACCGGCAATACCAGGTGCCAGAAGTAGTCGAGGATCTTTCCACCAAGCGAAAGGCTCGACCAGTTGTCCGATGTCAAACCGCGCAACGGAAACCAGTGAAGGTAACTTCCGCCGGCGAACACGACGATCAGCACAATCGCGAACATGAATGACGGTACGGCATAGCCGATGACAACGACATAAGAGGTCGCTACATCGAAGCGCGAGCCATCGCGTACGGCCTTGGCGATGCCGAGCGGGATCGAGATCAGGTAAATGATCAGCGTCGACCATAAACCGATGGAAATCGACACCGGCATTTTTTCCAGAATCAAATCGCCGACGTCGATGGTGCGATAAAAACTCTGACCCAGATGAAAGGTCAGATAGTTTTTCATCATCAGCATGAACCGCTCGAGCGGCGGCTTATCGAACCCGAATTGTTTCTCGAGATCT
>CAITZE010000305.1 GCA_903896775.1 uncultured bacterium | reverse complement strand
GACGAGCTTTGCTTTCTCGACATTACCGCCAGCCACGAAAATCGCGGCACACTCTATGACGTGGTGTCGCGCACAGCCGACCAATGTTTCATGCCGCTTACGGTCGGTGGTGGAGTGCGCACGGTAGAAGATATCCGCAAACTTCTGCTGGCCGGCGCCGACAAGGTGTCCATTAATACCGCCGCCGTGAATACGCCCGAGTTTGTGCGCGAGGCCGCCGAGAAGTTCGGCAGCCAGTGCATTGTCGTCGCGCTCGATGCCAAACAGGTTTCGCCCGGCAAATTCGAGATCTTTACGCACGGCGGCCGCAACGCGACCGGCATCGATGCCATCGCCTGGGCCAAACGCATGACGATGTATGGCGCCGGCGAAATCTTGCTGACGTCCATGGATCGCGACGGCACCCGCGCCGGCTACGATATTCCGCTGACGCGCGCGGTGGCCAACGCCGTCAATGTGCCGATCATTGCTTCGGGCGGCGTGGGGACGCTCGATCACATGGTCGATGGCGTTCGCGAAGGCCATGCCACGGCGGTCCTGGCGGCATCGATTTTTCACTTCGGTCAGTATACGATACGCCAGACCAAAGACCATTTGCGGGCGGCGGGCATTCCTGTTCGCCTTACGCAAGCCGCCTAAGCGCGGGAGGACCTTATGAGCATCGACGAAAGCATTCTTGCGAAACTTTTCGACGTGGTGAAGGAACGCAAAAGTGCGGATCCTGAATCATCCTATACCGCGCGTCTGTATGCCAAAGGCATCAACAAAATCGCCCAGAAGCTTGGCGAAGAAGCAGTCGAGACCACCATCGCCGCCGTCGCTCAAGGCAATGACCACGTCGTGCGCGAAAGCGCCGACCTGCTTTATCACCTTCTCGTACTGTGGGCGGCGAAAGGTGTCTCGCCCAGCGATGTTTGGGAAGAGCTTGACCGGCGCTTTGGCACATCGGGCGTCGCTGTCAAAGAAGCCCGTAAAAAATCGCCCTAAACGCGGTTAAGGGATATTCGGCATGTACGACGACAACAATGTCTTCGCTAAGATTCTCCGCGGCGAAATCCCATGCAAGAAAGTTTTCGAAGATACGCATATCCTTGCCTTTGACGACATCAATCCGCAAGCGCCTGTACACACGCTGGTGATTCCCAAAGGCAAGTACGTGTCGATGAAAGATTTCGCCGAAAAAGCATCCGATGCCGAAATCGCCGCACTCACACGTGCGGTCGGCAAGGTGGCTGAGATCAAAGGCCTGAACGAGTCAGGCTATCGCATTCTCGCGAATGCTGGTGTCGACGCTCATCAGGAAGTCCCGCACCTGCATATTCATATTTTCGGGGGCCGCGCGCTCGGGCCCATGCTCGTTCGGAAATAATTTTAGTTATTGCGGGCAGGTGCTCTGCTTGGCGTCGGGATCGCAGACAACCGACGATGTCAGGAAGGCCATGGCGCCTTCGATCTCTTGCGGCGGAATACTAGGCCCTTGTTTCCCACCATAAGCAGGCGTGTGCCAAATCTGGCTCAGTACGTAAAGCTCGTTCGTCCCCTGAATCACTTTGGTGTAGCGGATTTCGCCTAGGCCAGTGGACTTGTTTCGGTCGCAGCCCAAGGTCCAGAACGCCGAGGCAAATCCGTTATTCACACCCGACTGGAATTTCCCTTCTTCCACGCCGACAAAAGCTTCGCGATTTTGTTGTGCCGCGCGCCGCTGCAATGTGTCGAGCGGCAGATTTTTGAAACTGTGGTAAATCTCGAGACTGATTTTATGATCCCAATTCGTGGCGTTTTGCCCCGGCGGGACATATTCGACCATTTCCTGGTCGCCTTGCCGTGTGAAGGCTTCAACCCAGCCCGTCGGAAATTTTGGCATGGTCAATTGCTCGACGGCAAAACTACGAGATGGCGTGCTCGTCACAAAGACGAACGCCATAATCGCCAAGGCAATCTGAATTGCTGCGCGCATAAACCCATCATCGCAAAGCTCACGCGTTTCAACAAGCCGTTGCGCTCAGTTTAAGTTCGAGCGTTAACGGCGATTTTCAGGGGACGTGGTCGCGTCGGGTGGAAGGTTCCTGATTCCGGGCTGATTTAATTGTGCCGTGGATCCAGCCCATATTTGCCAGCGAAGCCGCTTAATCAGCTGTGAGGCCTCGGCCCGGAATGATGCGGCGGTAAGAAAGAGCCTCGGCAATGTGCAGCCGTTTGACGGCATCTTTGCCGTCAAGATCGGCGATGGTGCGGGCCACCCGCAAAATCCGATGATACCCTCGCGCTGACAGCCGCATCTTTTCCGCTGCTTGAGTCAGAAGCGCGCGGCCGTCTGCATCGGGCGCCGCCACGTTTTCCAAAACTTCGCCATCGGCTTCGGCGTTGCAGGTCACGACACGCCCGCTCGTTTCGTTTGTCTCGGCGTAACGCGCCGTTTGCACAGCGCGGGCGAGGGCCACACGTGCAGCTACGGCGGTAGAATCTTCGCGCGGCGCCGGCATCGATAAATCCAAAGGATCAACGGCTGGCACATCCACATGCAAATCGATACGGTCGAATAACGGGCCTGAAATTCGATTTTGATAATCGGCCGCGCACTTGGGTGCTTTACCGCATGCCAATTGCGGATCATCCAGATATCCGCAGCGGCAGGGATTCATCGCTGCGACTAATTGGAAGCGCGCCGGATAACTGACATGCGAATTCGCGCGCGCGATCACAACGCGGCCCGTTTCCAGCGGCTGACGCAAGGCTTCCAGGGCTTGGCGTGAGAACTCGGGCAGTTCATCCAGAAACAAAACACCACGGTGGGCCAGGGAAATCTCGCCGGGCTTTACGCGCAAACCCCCGCCGACAAGCGCCGGCGTAGAAGCCGAATGATGCGGATCGCGAAAAGGCCGCTGGCGAATGATACCGCCGCCCGCCAATTGTCCGGCGACGGAATGAATCATGCTCACCTCCAGCGCTTCGGCGGCGCTTAAAGGCGGCAATAATCCCGGCATGCGGCTCGCCAGCATCGACTTGCCGGAACCCGGCGGTCCGATCATCAGCAGATTGTGCGATCCGGCAGCGGCGATCTCGGCGGCGCGCTTGGCGGTCTCCTGACCTTTGATATCTTTCAAATCCAGAAAGGCCGCATCGGCTTTGGGTTCTGCCGGTTGCGGCGACGTCAGAACATTCACGCCTTTGAAGTGGTTAATAAGCTCCAATAACGAACGCGGTGCCAGTACATCGGCGCTGCCGGCCCAAGCGGCCTCGCCGCCCTGCGGCCCCGGACAGATGAGTCCGCGCGCGGCGGCATTGGCGGCAATCGCCGCCGGCAGAACGCCTGCGACCGCGGCGATAGAGCCGTCCAAACCCAACTCGCCCAAAGCTGTGTATTGGGCCATTTCCTCCATGGGGACTACACCCATGGCCACGAGCAAGCCCAAGGCAATCGGCAGATCGAAGTGACTGCCTTCTTTTTGTACGTCGGCGGGTGCGAGGTTGACGGTGATGCGGCGCGCGGGAAGCGCTAAGCCGATGGCGTTCAGCGCTGCGCGCACACGCTCGCGGGATTCCGCGACGGCCTTGTCAGGAAGCCCAACGATAGTGAACGTCGGCAAACCGCTCGAGACGGCGACCTGCGCTTCAATCGGCAGAACGTCGATTCCGGCAAAGGCAACAGTATTGACCTGCGCGACCATGCGGCTGCTCGTGTTTTGATGAAATTTCTCTCCCGAGAACCATCATAATACGATCAGACGGGAAGAGTCTCTCGCGAGGAACGCTGGTTACGCCTTCGGTTCGCTTTGGGGCGCGGCGACATAAATCTGCTGTTTCGCCATGGGTCCGGCGATGCCTTTGCTGCCAAAAGCTTCTTTGATGCGCTTGTTGAGGTCGTATCTGGCATTGGTCAGGTGCTCGCCTTTGACCCAAACTTCCACCAGCAGCGTGACGGCATTCTCGCCGAGTTTGGCGACGCCAATTTGCGGGCGCGGGTCCTTTAGTACACGCGAGTCTTCGGCGACGATGCCGTCGATGACCGTCATGGCTTCATCGATGTCGGCAGCATAGGAAATTCCCACTTCAAGCCCGAGCTTGCGCGTATCGTGGCCGCTCAAGTTCTTGATGGTTCCGCTCCATATCAAGCTGTTCGCAATGATGATCATGACGTTGTCGGCCGTGCACACCTCGGTCGTGAACAGCGAGATCTCGGTCACCACACCTTCGATCCCGGCGGCTTGGATATTATCACCAACGCGAAATGGCCGGAACAAGATCAGCATCAAGCCAGACGCGACGTGGCCCAATGCGCCTTGCAAAGCAAGGCCGATGGCCAGGCCCACGGCGCCCAATACAGCGACGAAACTTGTCGTTTCGACGCCGAAACTCGAGAGCATGGCGACGACGGTAAAAATCAAAATGGCATACTTCGCCACTGACGCGACAAAGGTAAAAATCGTCACATCAACCTTCGGCGCGCGTTGTCCGGCTTTGACAATGGCGTTGCGCACAAAGCCCGATACGGTCCAGCCGATAATCAGGATGATGATCGCGCCGATCATCTTCAGACCGTAAGTGGTTACCACCGTCATGGCGGTTTCCACGGCCTGTTCGATATGCCGCTCAAATTTAACGGGGTTTTGCGCGATCTTCTCGATCGCGGCTATATCGTCTTGCATTGGCTTACTCCCCCGGCAGACGCCGCTCGATGGCGTTCCAGACATCGGCTTCCAACGTCGTACCGTCGAAGCGATTGATTTCCTGTAGGCCCGTGGGCGAGGTGACGTTGATCTCGGTCAGGTAATCGCCGATGACGTCGATACCGGTGAAGATCAAACCGCGTTCTTTTAAAGCCGGGCCGATAATTTCGCAGATTTCCTGCTCGCGTTTGGTGAGCGCGGTTTTCTCGGGGCGTCCGCCGACGTGCATGTTGGAGCGCGCTTCGCCTGCGGCCGGCACACGGTTGATGGCGCCAACGGCTTTGCCGTCCACGAGGATGATGCGCTTATCACCTTTGCGTACGTCGGGAACATAACGCTGCACGATCACCGGCTCGCGCCAGGTCGTCGTGAACATTTCCAAAAGCGCGCCCAAGTTTTCGTCGTCGGGGCGAATATGAAACACACCCGCGCCGCCGTTGCCGTACAGCGGTTTGATTATGATGTCTTTGTGATCGCGGCGGAAAGCGCGAATGTCTTCGACATCGGCGGTGATCAATGTCGGCGGCATAATGCCGTCGAAGTGTGTGACGAACAATTTCTCCGGCGCGTTGCGCACATGCACCGGATCGTTCACCACCAGGGTCTTGGGGTGAATATGCTCAAGGATATGGGTCGCGGTGATATAGGCCATGTCGAAAGGCGGATCCTGGCGCATCAGCACCACATCCATCTCGCGCAAATTCAGTTCCTGCTCGGGGCCTAAGTCAAAGTGACGGCCCTGTTCGCGCCGGACCGTCAGCGCGCGCGCGCGCGCCGTAACGCGGCCCTCACGGAAGCTCAGTTTGCGCGGACCATAATGATAAAGCGTGTAGCCGCGCTTCTGAGCCTCAAGTGCCAGCACGAAAGTGGAATCGGCGTTGATGTTAACGGACTCGATGGGGTCCATCTGGATAGCAACTTTAAGTGTCATCGCCTGTGCTTTCTGTCCCGAGCCCTATGCGCCAGACCCTATCCTCGTTTTAGTGTAGACGCTCGCGCAATTCTTCAACCACCTGCCCGATTTTGCGGCGATCTGGGCCTTCCGGTGCACGTGCCACGAAACCTTCAAACGATTCCACCGCGTTTTTGATCCGGCCCAGGCGCATATGCATGACGCCGGCCTCGCGCCATAAAGTGGCGTTGTCGGGGTCTAAAACCTGCATACTGGCCAAAGCTTCCAGCGCGCCGTCGACTTCGTTCAACTCCATGCGCCTGGTCTTGACGTTGTTTTGAAGGCGGATGAGGACTTCGCGGTTAGAGACAGTCTTATAATGAGCGGATTCCAACTCGGCACCGGCGTCTTGACGCACCAGCTTCAACAACTCACGTAGAGCTTGAGTCTCCATGACACGCCCGCTGTGAAAGGGATCGATGATGATGCGTTGCCCATCACGGCCTTCAATGCGGATTAGAAAATGCCCCGGGAAATTAAGTCCGGCTGCGGACCATCCTTGCGCGCGGGCGGCGAAGATATAAAGAATGCCGAGCGATACCGGCAAGCCGCGCCGGCGTTCGATCACGCGCATCATATTGGCGTTGTCGAGATCGTCGTAAGTGTCCTCATCTCCGGCATAGCGAAAATCATCCACCAGCACTTTGTTGAGCGCTCGTGCCATATCTTCCGGTGCAGGATTCTCTGCATCCAGATCGGCAGCGGCGTCGTGCACCGCCTCGGCAATGGTCTTCAGATGTTCGCGGTAAATTTGTAAATCCGACGCCGGATGATCGAAGGACGCCAGCACTAACGCCGCTTCACCCAGATCGATGGCTTCGTCGGCCTGCGCGGCGATGCGCGCGAGTGTTTTCTTGATGGTATCGGGCGATGCCACGACGTGTCGGTTCCTATGAGTTCTGGACGTACAGCTATGTACGCCATCCGCCGCTTCTTTCCAACGACTCTAAGGTCAACACCTAAGGCCGCCAAGCGTCCACAATGCGGCGCGGAATAAAGCCGCTGGACAAAAGCATGACATCAAAGCGGACGTTACAATCGGCGAGATGTGTTTGACGCTGCAGATAAACCTCGGCACTTCGGGTAATGCGGGCGCGCTGGGATGGGGTTACGGATTCCGCGGCTGAGGTAAAATCGCCGCGGGCTTTTACCTCAATAAAAGCAACGGTCATTCCGCGCCGGGCCACGATATCGACTTCTCCAAGACCTGTGCCGCGCCTGGCCTTCATACGTCGTTCGAGAATGCGCCAGCCCGTCAGGCGTAGCGCAATCACGCAGAGTGTCTCTGCCAGCCGACCGCGCTTTTCGGCATCGCCATGACGGGTCATTTTTTTGCCAGAGACGTCTTTGCCAACTCGAGCGCACGGGCATAAACCGTGCGCCGCGGTTGATTGAGCGCGGCGGCCACAGCCGCTGCGGCATCGCGCACACTCATGGTTTTAAAAGCATCGCCTAAGGCTTGGTCGATGTCGGCGTCGTCGGTTGCAGCCTGTTCTTGAGGCGCCCCCGCCACCACCACGACGACTTCGCCTTTGGGGGTTGCTTCGCCGGCGTAAGCCGCCGCAAGATCGGCCAAGGCCGCGCGCCGGATTTCTTCATGCAATTTGGTCAACTCGCGGCAGACAGCGGCGTCACGCGTACCTAAGACAGCGGCCATGTCGGTAAGGCTGTCGGCCAGGCGTTGTGGTGATTCGTAAAACACCAATGTTGCCTGGAGGGACTTAATGCCCATAAGGGCTTCACGGCGGGCGCCCGACTTGGACGGCAGAAAGCCAGCGAATAGGACTCGGTCGGTCGGCAAGGCTGCCACGGCCAAAGCGGCGAGCAGAGCTGAAGGTCCGGGCAATGGAATGGTCGCAAGCTCAGCCTCGGCACAGGCGCGCACCAGTTTATAGCCCGGGTCTGAAATAAGCGGCGTACCGGCATCGCTCACTAAGGCGACTGCCTCGCCGGCTTGCAGGCGGGCGATGATCTGCGGGCGCACGCGGTCGGCGTTGTGATCGTGGTAGGGCGTCATGGGAGTATTGATGCCGAATCGCTGCAACAAGACCCCGGTTACGCGCGTATCTTCACAGGCAATCACGGCGACACCGCGCAGGGTTTCGATGGCGCGCTGGGTCATGTCCCCCAGGTTGCCGATGGGCGTTGCTACAATATAAAGACCGGCGGGAAGTGCCGATTTACTTGCCACATTGCCGACGTTAGGTTGGCCCGCCGCCGCCCCGCTGGCTGGCTTTTGATGGTCCTTGGAGTACGCCGTTGCGCCCGATTCTGTCGATTTTCCAGCGCCGTCTGGTTTTCCTGAACGCGTTCCGTTTGAACTTGGCATGGATCAGACCTGCGATTCCGCGCTGGAGCGCGGTTGTGGGCATCTTGCTTCTGGCGTCGTGCGCCTCGCACCCAGACTTAGCATCCAAAAGGCCGACAACCCAACAGGCGCAAGCGAACAAACCGGCATCCAGCCAGCCAACCTCAACCCTGCAGGCTGCACCCCAAGGTCGAACCGCGATCTTGCCACCAAACCAACTCATCCCAGGTCTCGGTAATGGGACGGTTGCCACACTGCCGCCAGGTGCCGCGCAAAGACCTTCGCCCGACGCGTCCGGGTTGGTCCGCGTTGGCCTGCTTGTGCCGCTGAGCGGGCAGTCGGCCCCCATTGGTCAGGCGTTACTCAATGCTGCGCAAATGGCATTGTTCGATGTCGGCGACGAACGCTTTGTGCTTCAAGCTTACGATTCCAAAGGCACGGCGGAAGGTGCGGTCGAAGCCTGTAATACGGCGCTCTCGCATGGCGCCCAGCTTTTGTTGGGGCCACTGTTCTCGGCCGAGGCAAAAGCCATTGCTCCTATTGCCGCTGCCGCAGGCGTCAACATTGTTTCTTTTTCCACCGACCCAACCATTGCCGGTCCGCATGTCTTCGTCTTGGGCTTCTTGGTGCAAGAACAAGTGCGCCAGATCGTTGCCTATGCCGGTTCGCAAGGCTTGAAACGTTTCGCCGTGCTGGCGCCCGATTCTGCTTACGGGCAATCGGTCGTCGATGCTCTTAAACAGACCGTGCCTGCCCACGGCGGTCAATTGGCGCAGATCGCTTTTTACCAACCCGATGGAAAAGATTTGAATGAGGTGGTGCGCCGCCTCGCCTCCTTCGATCACCGCAAGGAAGCGCTCGCGCAGCAAAAGGCCGAGCTTGCCGGTAAAGACGACGAGATTTCCCAGCTCGCTCTGAAACGTCTTGAGCGGCTTGAGACCATTGGCGAAGTAGACTTCGACACCATTCTGCTGCCCGACCAAGGCACGCGCCTCACGCAAGCCGCAACGCTTCTGCCGTTCTTCGACATCGATCCGGGCCGCGTCCAACTCTTGGGCACGCTGTTGTGGAATACGCCGGGCCTTGGCCGCGAACCGGTCATGATCGGCGGTGTTTTCCCCGCGCCGCCGCCGGACACAACGCGCCAGTTCTTCACGCGCTATCGCGAGTTATATGGCCAATCGCCGCCGACCATTGCCACGCATGGTTATGATGCCGTAGCTTTGGCTGCGGTCTTATCGCGTACCGTGCCGGTTAATTCATTCTCGTCGGAAGCGATTACCGCTGATACCGGTTTTGCCGGCGTCGACGGCATTTTCCGTTTCATGCCAAATGGATTCTCACAGCGCGGTTTCGCGGTCATGCAAGTGACCCGCGACGGCGCGACCCAAGTGCGTCCTGCGCCGACAACTTTCGAAGCGGCGCAGTTTTAGAACCGCTGATTAATTGCTGGCAGGCGGCGGTGTTTCCGACGCTGGCGCTTGTGCAGGCTCAACTTTAGCCAACGTATCTTTCAACGCAGACGCCGTGCGCAACTGATCGCGCTGAACGATTGCGGATGGATTATCATTGTCCACACCGTAAACCGCTGCGTTCCAATCCTTGCGCGGCTTGATCACCGCACCTTCCAAAGCGCCACCGGCGAACAAACCTGCGGCCTTGGAATAGGCGATGATGTCTTTGCCAACGTGGGTCGTGGTATCGGCTTCGGCACCGACGCCCAAGGTACCGATGGACATGCCGACGTTGGCGCCCAATTTAAATTCGTCGTCGAGAACCGAGCTTAGGCCCTTCTCAGTCAGAATCATGAAGACGATTTCCGCCGACTGCATGCCGATCTGTAAGCCGATGGAGCCGGAGGTCATGCGATAGAACGCGGGGTCGCCAAACCCGGTGCCGCCGGGCAAACGGCTGACGAGAACGCCGTCGCCGTAAGCGCCGCCGATCAGAAAGCCGGCTTTGTAATAAGACGGGATAATGAGGATGCCTTTGGATCGCGCCATGAGGTCATCCATGGCCGAGCCCTTCATCTCATCGCGCACGCGTTCCACGGTGATAGCGGCTTCATCCAATGTGTGGCGGGCATCGAGCACGGCATCTGCAAAGGCCGGGCTTGATGCAGCCAACAGCGCGGGTGTCAGCAACAAGCCGCCCGTAACGGCTCGCCGTGAAACGAATGATGTCATCGACCGGACTCCTATGAATTATCGCCGCGAAGTTTTTCGCCCCAGGATTTTCTACCTAACCCAAGCTGCCCACGAAATGCGCCCAAAGTATGGCGATCATAGAGCATTTGTGGGTGGTTTACATGACGCTGCTGGGAAAGCGTGAATCGCAAGGGCTGGTTTAGCGGCCAGCCTTAACGACCGCGGGATACATTGTCCACGTAACGGCCTTGGAACAGCGTGATTCCCAGCTGCTGCCCGATCTTAACAGCCGCGTCAGAATCGCAGCGCGCGAGAATGGTCCGCCCTTTTTTACGGTCGCGGATCATCTGCTTGAGCTCCTGGCCTTGTGTCGTGCCGACATAGGCCGCGAGGTCCGGCGTCCACATCAGCTTGGCATAGGCGACGCCCAAACGGTTGGTATCTGCGTAAGGGAAGGTATTGAGATTGAGGCCGTCGATACAAATACGGTACCCGCGCTCCATCACAAAATCGCGCGCGAAGGAAAAACTGCCCGGGTCGGCGAAGATATCTTCGATACGCATTTCCAGGACGACGTCCTGGCTGGAAGGTGCGAAGTCGTCGTCGAAGGTCAGGAACTCTTCCGACAATACCGTCGAGACGTTGACGTTGATGGAAAGCCATCGCGCAACAACGTGCGGTCTTCGCGCCGCGCGATCTGCGCCATGACGCGACGATCCAGCGTTTGCGTCAAGTGCTGGAACAGCCACGGATTGACCGTCAAATCTGTGCGCAGCATCAGCGTTTCGCGCAGATCGGCAATCGAGACAAACACTTCGGTGAAAATCACTTCGGGCTTGCCGTCTTCAACGAAAGCGCAGACCGGCTGACGGCGCGTGAAGCTCGAAAGATCGACGCGCGATAAAGCTTCTTCCGCTTTGCCAAGTTCGATCGGCGTCAACGGTGTGCCGCGCTCAGAACTGGTGCGCTGAAGCTCACGTTCTGCGATCAACTCCGGCAAGCTCTTACGAACGGATTTGTCGGTCGTCGCAGTTTGGCGCATGGCGAAGGTCAAAAGCTTGTCGTAATCCTGGTTCATATCGAACCAGCTCGACAGGCGATTTTTGCGCGGATCGCTGCTCGCTTTTTGCATAAGCGAGTCGCGTTCCCACAATTTCAGAAGCTTGAGAACCGCGCGTTCGGCGGCTTCGTTCTCATGACGCTCATAGACCACCATGAGGTCGGAATTGCGCAGACGGTACAGCCACGCAGAACGTGTGCGCGTCAGTTCATCGAATACGGTCTCGGCGTTGCGTAAATGCTGACGGTCGCGATTCTCGGGCTGCAGCCGCGACAGGTGCAAACGGATGACGCCTTTGTCGCGCGCAGGCACATCAAGCGATTTCAGATCGTCCAGAAACCGCGCCTCCTGGCTATCGCCGAGAGGGTTGGTGGTCGAACCCGGAGCGGGGGATTTTTGATCAGACACTGTGTTTCCCCGCGCCTATGCCGGCTGCCGCGCCGGCTGACCTGTCGGTCTTTTACGGCCTTTGTGGAAGGCGTCCAGAAAGTGACCCTGGAAAAGGCCAATGCCCGACTTCAAGCCCCAGGATAATGCCGCTGCCGAATCACAGCGCGACAACACCACTTTCTCGGTGCCGATTTCCTGAACCATGTGGCCCGCATTGCGATTGCTTGCGGGGTCCATCATATCCAGCAACTCCGGCGCCCAGATAATCTTGGCGTAGTCAGGCTTCATGCTGGCGACATCGAGCATCTGCAACGTCGTGGTGGACAAACCGTCGATCAAGATGGCGTGGTTCATGCTGCTCAGCACATTGCGGATATCGAGATACATGTTGATGTTTGTCAGAACATCCACAGCCTGAACCTCGACGATCACCTTCTGACCCTTCTCGACGCGATCGATGAACTGGCCGAAAGACGGCGTCAGAACTGTTTCGAGATTCAGATTGAGGCTGAGGCACGGTGTGCCGCGCGCATGTGGTGCGCGAATGACTGTTTCCAGCATCCGCAAATCCATGGTGCGGCTTAAATCCTGAAACAGCGAGCGGTCGCCAAGCAAATTGAGATTGGGCGCGATGACTTTTTGCAGATCGCCAACGGACAAGAAGAATTCGTAAAACTCGATGGAGGCTTCTTTGGTGGCGGCATTGACGCGTAAGGCGACCTGATCGCGCATGAAGGGCGCGACGTTGGCAAAGGCCAGTTTCTTTTGAACTTCATCGAGCAGCGCCGGGGTCAAGGATGGCATGGCGGCTGTCGCGGCCTTCGGCGGTGCGTTCTGTGCTTCTTGGCGCATCTGCTGCGCCGAATGGATCGCCATGGCGGCGTCGAGCGACAGGTCGTACCACGTCACAAACTTGTCGCCGCTTTCATCGTCGATCGTCAATGGATCGCCTTCGAACAACTTGCGGATACGATGCAGGATGTTGTTGACGTCGCGTTGCGCGCCGCCATTCAGGATCAACACCAGGTCATCGTTCGACATGCTGAAGATTTGCGCTTGGCGTCCGCTCTCCAGTGTGCGGAACATGCGCGTGACAATCTTGATGCGAACGGATGTACGGTTTGGGGCGAGAAGCTGCGACAGGTGCAAGTGCACGACCTTGCGCCCTTCCGGATTACGGCGCATCCGGTCGAGCGTGTCGACCAGCGTCGTCTCCTGATGCCCTTTGGCGCCCTGATTATACATGCCCGCAGCTATACAACTATTACGCGCTGTGCCTTGGCCTTGCAGCCCGGCACCCATCCATTGCAAAAACCCGTGAAGGCCGTTTGTTGTACGGCCTCACCAAGCTCCTCTCCAAGAGAGTATATTTCAAGCCGCCCTATGGTGCACGGTAACCATCTGGAAAAGATTAATAAATATTCTAATTCGAGCGGCCAAGAGCCGGAAGAAGCTAGGGGCACGGCCTATATCGCCTTAAGACCTGGCTTAAGAGATCGCCCTAGGGTGATTGGACGCGCTCCTTTCACTCCGGCCACAACCACGGAACGTGAGGGACTTCAGTGAAACGCATTATCGTCACCGGCGGCGCAGGGTTCATCGGCTCCCACCTCTGCGAACGGCTTCTGGCCGACCGCTCTGAAGTGCTTTGCGTCGATAATTTCTTCACCGGGCGCCGCCAGAATGTGGCGCCTTTGATGTCCAACCCGGCTTTCGAGCTGATGCGTCACGACGTCACATTCCCGCTCTATGTGGAAACCGACGAGATTTATAACCTCGCCTGCCCGGCCTCGCCGGTGCATTACCAATTCGATCCTGTCCAGACCACGAAGACCAGCGTGCACGGCGCCATCAATATGCTGGGCTTGGCCAAACGCACCCGTGCCAAAATCTTGCAGGCCTCTACCAGCGAAGTTTACGGCGACCCGGCGGTCCATCCGCAGGTAGAAAGCTATTGGGGCAACGTCAATCCGATAGGTCCGCGCGCCTGTTACGATGAAGGCAAGCGCTGCGCCGAAACCCTGTTCTTCGATTACTACCTGCAACATAAGTCGCGCATTCGTGTGGCACGTATTTTCAATACCTATGGCCCGCGTATGTTGCCCAATGACGGGCGCGTCGTTTCCAATTTCCTCGTGCAGGCGCTGCAGAACCAGGACATCACCGTTTACGGCAAAGGCGATCAGACGCGTTCGTTCTGTTACGTCGACGATTTGGTGAGGGGATTGATGAGTCTTATGGGCGCGCCTGACACCGTCACCGGCCCGATCAATCTTGGGAATCCTGTGGAAAGCACGATTGTCGAACTGGCCGAGAAAGTGATTGTTTTGGCCAAGTCTTCATCGAAGCTCATCTACAAGCCGTTGCCGCAAGATGATCCGACGCGCCGCCGCCCCGACATCACCGTGGCGCGCGAGACATTGAAATGGGAACCCAAAACCCCCCTGGATGATGGCCTTGCCCGCACCATTCACTACTTCCGCACACTCTTGAATGCGTGAATCTGACGCTCATTCCGACGATCTATCGGCACTCTCGGCTTTGCTGGCAGGTTTTGCCGGCCGCCGTGTGTTGTGCGTTGGCGATGTCATGGTCGACCGCTCGCTTTATGGCGATGTGAAGCGCATCTCCCCGGAAGCGCCGGTGCCTGTGGTGCGCATCACGCGCGAGACCAGCGAGCTGGGCGGGGCTGGTAACGTCGTGCGTAACCTCGCGGCTTTAGGCGCGCGCTGCGCCTTTGTCACCGCCGTCGGCGACGATCGGGCCGGCCGCGAAGTCGGCGATATGCTTAGTCGCCTGGAAAATGTCGAACCTTATTTGCGTGTTTCACGCCGTCGCGAAACGACGGTTAAAAGCCGCTTCTTTAGTCTCGACGGCCATCATCTCTTACGCGCCGACCGCGAAACAACATTGGCTCTCTCGCCGGAAGGTACCGCCGATCTCGAGCGCGCCATTACCGCGCAAATTCGCGAATGCGATGCCGTGATTTTATCGGATTACGGCAAGGGTGTGCTGATGGGTGGCTTGGCCGGCAAGGTTATCGCGGCAGCCCGCGCGGCCAACAAACCCGTCGTTATCGATCCCAAAGGCACAGATTATGCCCGTTATGTGGGGGCAACGATCATCACGCCAAATCGCACCGAGCTGGCCGAAGCCATGAATATGCCTGTCGATGGCGACGACGCCATCGTCGCCGCCGCGCAAGCTTTGCGCCGGCAGATTGATGTCGGTGCTGTGCTCGTGACGCGTTCCGGCGAGGGCATGACCTTGGTGACAGCGGACGGCATTTATCACCTGCCGGCGGAAACCCGTGAGGTTGCCGATGTCACCGGCGCCGGCGATACGGTCGTAGCAACTCTGACATTGGCCTTGGCTTGTGGTGCTGCTTTGCCGTCCGCCGCGCGGCTCGCCAACCTTGCTGCGGGTATTGTCGTCGGCCGTCATGGCACCGCGGTGGCGACACCGCAGGATATCGCAGCAGCTTTCCGTCACACAGGTCTGGCAAATGCCGATCAGAAATTCAGCGATCGCGCGGGCGCTTTGGCACGGGTCATGGATTGGCGCCGCCAAGGGTTAAAGGTCGGCTTCACCAATGGCTGTTTCGATTTGCTTCATCCGGGCCATGTTTCGTTGCTGCGCCAGGCACGCGATGCTTGCGATCGGCTCGTCGTCGGCCTTAACAGCGACGCATCGGTTAAGCGCTTGAAGGGCCCAGACCGCCCCGTTCAGAACGAAACAGCCCGCGCCGCCGTCATGGCTTCGCTGTCACCCGTCGACCTGGTCGTGATTTTCGGCGAAGATACGCCGCTGGCTTTGATCGAAGCTTTACGGCCCGATGTGCTTGTCAAAGGCGCCGACTATGCGCGTACGCAGGTGGTGGGCGGCGATCTGGTGGAAAGTTACGGCGGGCGTGTCATTCTGGCCGATGTGGTGGCTTCCCATTCCACCACGGCGACCATTGCCGCCATGAAAGCGGCGCGCAAAAGTTAGGTGGGAAAAAGTGGGAACGGGGCAAGCGTCTATGACGCGCATTTTGAAAATCATCTGTGGCGCTGCGGCGCTCCTTGGGCTGTCGGCTTGCGAACACAATGGTAAGACTTTTCCTGATTTCCAATTCACCGGGAAAGTTCCACTTGTCGACGACATGTTCAAAGATGATCCGCCGGTCATCCGCCAGCCGGTGCTCCCTGAAATGCTGGTCAATTGCCGTGGCCATGTTTATGTGCCGGCGCTGGGCATGATATTTGTATCGCGCAGTCAGAACCCGCCGAAAGAGGGCCAGTTCTTGCGTGAAGAGCGTCTCACGCCGCCCTATCGTATTATTCCTTACGGCGCGCGCGTCAGCACCGATCAAAGCCCCACACGACTCAATGTCGAGCTGGATCAGAAGAATCGCCTGATTGGGCTGTACTGCGGCTAAGACTTTTTAGAGTCGCGGATCAATCACTGACGACAAGCGCTGACCTGCTGCTAACGCAAACCGCAAGGTCAGCGCCTTACGCCGCGCAGCATGCAGCGGATGACGCGGCGCTTCTCGCATCACCGCCGCTGAATGGGCGTCGGCGATAACCACGCCACAGGTTACTGGTAAAATTTGCCACGGAAAGTGCGGTGGCACGGCGAAAGAAAAGCCGTCGCAATAGGGCACGTACTCCAGCCATTTGGCATCACCGCGAAAATCCTCCGGCGTGCTTTTCACTTCGACCATCAGAATCGTGCCGGCGTTGTTCAACCCAACCACGTCGGCGCGCCGGCCGTTGCCCAGCTTGAACTCCGTGAGGCTCGCAAAACCCTGGTCGTCAAACCAGCGGGCCACACCCCGGGTCACAGCCGCCGTGACGATGGCCGGCGGTGGGCGGACTTGGGCGGGTTTGCGCTGAAACGGTGGGCCGGAGCTGGAGATGTTCATCTAATGTTCCCTTTCCGGCACTCTACGTCCGCACCTCAAAACCCGCAAGGCAGCCATGCCAACGAACTAAGCAGGCCCGGCTTTATTTTGACGCCCAAATCAGTATGGTGGCGCCCGCATTGCCCAGCCCTGTCAAAGGCTTGAGCGCAATTTACGAAAGGTGACGCGTGGTCAAAGTAATCCGGGCAAAGCTTCACGGCATCCGCGTAACCGGGGCCGATTTGCATTATCACGGCTCGATCACGCTCGATCCCGACCATGCCGTTGCGGCTGGGCTTTACCCGACCGAGTTCGTCGATATTTGGAACAAAAATTCCGGCGCCCGGCTCAGCACCTATGTGATTTACGGCGCGCCCGGTTCGCGTTGCTGCGTGCTGAACGGCGCTGCGTCACGCACCTGCCAAGTCGGTGACGAGTTGATCATCGCCGCCGCCGCCGATGTCGAGCCCAACGAGCTTTACCAGTTGAAGCCCCGCATCCTTACGTTCACGCCCGATAATGAAATCGATCAGATGCTCTATTACGAGGTCTTCAAAAGCGACGCGCGCGAATTTGATTTTCGTATCGTCGACACGACAAAAAGCCGACCTGCCAGTGTGCACAACTATGCCAATGTCGACGTGCGGGCCATTCGCGATGCGCTGAAAGCCAAAGGTCTTACGGACGTGGATGTTGAATCCTTCGTCGAGAAATTTCTCACGCGCTAAGCCTCGATAGGCACAATTCCCGCTGCGTGTTACGCTTCGGGCCATGTCGATGCCCCATCTGCCGCCTCTCGTTCTGCCGATTACAACACGGCGCCTTATCATCCGCGATTACACGCTCGCCGATGTGAACGCTGTGTATTCCTATGTTCAGGATCCTGCGTACTGGCAGTATCAAAGTGCCGAAGCACCGACGGCGGCGCAAGTCGAGTCACTGTTACAATGGGTGGTGAGCGATCAGGCCAGCAAACCACGCCGTATGCACTTTCTTGCTGCTGTGCGTAAAGACACCGGCCAAATTATCGGCGAGGCCGTGATTAAGGTCGTCAATATCGCCGAGCGCCAGGGCGAAATCGGGTTTGGCGTGTCGCCAAAATTCTGGAAGCAGGGTTTCGGCAGCGAGATAGCGGGTGCTGCGCTTGAGGCGGCTTTTCAGCATTTCAAGCTGCACCGGGTTGCCGGTCAGTGTGGCCCCGACAACAAAGGTTCCATCCGTGTCATGCAAAAGCTCGGCATGGCGCGCGAGGGTTTACTGCGCGACGTCCATCACGCACGCGGGCGGTGGTGGAGTACGCTGATCTACGGCATCCTCGATCAGGAATACGCCAAGTTCAAAAACCTGAAGAAGACTTAGCGTCCCGGCCAACCGTGTCGATCGAGCACGCGGGCAAGCGCGTGAAGATCGCTTTCGTCATTGTAAATCTGGACCGAGACGCGCAGTAAAAGTTTGCCATCCAGAATATTGACGCTGGCTTGAACGCGGCCGTCTTCCCACAACGTCTTTAATACAGTGGCACTATCGGTTGATTGGGCCGCGCGCGTTTGCGGTAAAATGAACGCGCGCATCGCTGCGCACATGTCCCGCGAACCAACCGGCGTTGCGCCTAACGGCGTTAAAACATCGGTGCAAACGTCCAACAGGCGGTGCTGATAGGCCCATATCGCTTCGGGACCTAAACCGTGGAAAAACTTCAGCGCCGCCGGAATTGCCAGCCAGCCGCTATTGTCGCGCGTACCGGTGTAATCGAAGGATTGCGGAAATCCCAAACCGATAAAATGACTGACGACATTAGGCTTGGTGATCGGCGCAACTGCGGGCGACGCATATAAAAAGGCGCAGCCCTTCGGCGCGAAGAGCCATTTATGAGCGTTGGAGACATACCAATCCGGGCGCAAAACTTTGAGGTTTAACGGTATCTGCCCGATGGCGTGTGCGCCGTCTACGAGGACAAGCGTGCCGTTCTTGCGCAGATCAGGAATCACGCGCTCTAAGGGCAGCACGAGCGCGCTAGGTGATGTGATGTGATCCAAAACGGCGAGTTTCACGCGCGGTGAAAGGTTGCGTTTCACTGCATCGATGAAATCGTCGGCGACGACAGGAAGTGGCATAGGAACGATTCTGCATTCTGCGCCACTCTCGGTGCAACGCGCTTCCACGGCAAGACGTACGGCGTTGTAGGTGTTCGCGGTGATCAGGACAATGTCGCCGGCTTCGAGCGGTATGGAGCGCAAGGCCGCTTGTGTGCCGGCGCTCGCATTTTCAATAAGCGCGATATCGTTCGCCTGCGCACCGACGAAAGCTGCAATTTGCGCCGCGACCTCGCGCACATCGGTGTGTTTCTCCTGCGGCATGATGCGCGTGCGGAAAAACACATCGGGCTGAGATTCCATATCCCGTCGGATACGGTCTTGTTCGTTCATAACTTCAAGCGGGCAGGCGCCGAAAGAGCCGTGATTGAGAAGAATCGCGTCTTCGGCGAATCCCCACAAGGGACGTAAGGAGCGGCCGAAGGATGACGTCATGAAGAGGTCCTTAGCCCGATGCGATAAGAATGGAAGCTACAGAATATGGCGATGAGCGCGCCGAAGAAAGCGGCCGCGCCCAACATTGGCGAGCCGACCACGCCTAAATGTACTGGCGAAATGAAGCAATCACCCACCTGAAGATATTTATTTCCCGGAACTTTATAAGTGCAGCCGCTGAAGACGGATATTTGTTCAAGCCAGCAGGCAGCGTGGAAGATCAGTGCATAGACGCCTAACGCTCCCAGAAGCTTGGGCCACCGCCAACCGCTCGCGAGCGCAAAAGATAAGGGGCCGCTAAGGATGTGCAAATACCCGCCGGGTGTTTCATTTCCTGCGCTAAAGAGCGTCATTTGTGTGAGCCAATGTGCGACCAATCCGAGCATCATGGGCACAACGATAAAAGCTGGGGCTATCAGCGCATCATCCCGGTTTCGCAAGCGCATGAGCCATCCCAGGAGCATCAGTCCTAAAAATATAAGGATTGGCCGATTGTAAATCGGGCTGAATGTGGTGAAGGACCACGTGCCACTCCAGACAAAACTAGACGCCGTGGCATAGAGGCCGCGCAGGAAAATATTCAAGTCGAAAGCCTGCGGCAGGGTGATCCAGAAATCCGGCGCTTTATCGGCTTGCATGAAGGCGAAGTCACCAGTCGATAGAAACTCATAAACATACCAGCCACAACCGCCCACACTGGCTACAACACTGGTCAGCAGCGTATAGCGTAAAAGCCGGAAGTCGCGGTCCCGCAGCGCTATGAAGACAAAAAACAAAACAATGCCAGCCGTGATTGGAATGAAGAAAGCCTTTGTCCAAAGGCCGAGCGCTAGCGTTAATCCGAGGCCTAACGTGCTGCGCAAGTCACGGTGTGCGAGAAGGCGCAGCAACCACCACCACGCAATTCCCATGAACAATAAACACAAGCTGTCGTTTCCCAGCCGCGCCATCTCTGGAAAAAATTCGGGTAGAAGTAGCGGCCAACCGGCGACCACAAATGCGGCCAGCGGTGGTGCGTCATGCAGCGCGTGGAGTGTAGTGCGTGCACCGATGGTAAAGCCGGCAAAGGCCATGGCCCAAGACACGGCACGCAGCATTAGGAACAGGCTCTTCCAATCCCAGTCCTGTGCGGCTTTATAAAAAGGTGCGAGGGCCAGATAATAAAGGGGTGGATGCTGCGCTTCCCAATTCGAGCTATGTCCAGCTTCATAGCGGTGCTGTGCAGCACGCGGAAGAGACTGATTGTTCGCCAGAAAGCCGTGGTATGTGCGCTCAGATGGGGGTTTCAGTCCTTCGGTCAGGGGACCGGAATAATTCTCAACGTCGGTTGAAATTTGATCGCGTCCTAACCGCGGAAGTGTTCCCGTATCGGCGATTTGTTCGATGTAGGACAGATGAGCGGTTTCATCGAAACCTTCGAAGGGGGGCAAGAAGGCGATATGTGCCAGCCCTAACAACGCGACCGCGAATAAGATAAATGTCGTCGCCCGTTCGGTCAAAGACGCATCCTTCCCGAGCGGCGTCACCAACCGGTGGTAATGCGCTCCACCAATTGCTTCACGCTGGGTACGAAGCCGTTTTTGTACCAGGGGTCCTGGCTGAAGCGGTAAGCGTTGTGGCCGGCGAACATCAGCTCGTTATCGATGCTGCCGTCGTGGGCAATGTTCTGCAACGTCTTCTGAATGCAGAAGCTACGCGGATCGGCCTTGCGTCCGGTGGAGCCTTCTTCGTTCTGTGACCAATTAGAAAAGGCGCACGCCGAGAGGCAGCCCATACAGGCGATTTGATCGGCGCGAATTTCTTCAGCATCCGCCGGATTCACGAAGATCAAAGTCGAGTCCGGCGTTTTCATGGTTTCGGTGAAGCCATGATCCATCCAGGTCTGAGCGCGGAACTTGTCCGCCGCCGTCACGTAAACTTCGCGTTTGCGGGCGCCGATGTTCAGCGCCATTTCGTGGGCGCCTACGGGTTCCGGCGTGAAGGAAATCTGGCGCTCGCTACGGTGCTCAAGGTTGGCAAGGAACTTGTTATGCACGGCCGAGGAATAAAAACCGGTCGGGCTGAAGCGCTGCAGATCAACGTCGCCTGGTTCAAGCTCTACCAGGCGTTATTTCCAGGCCGCCGAAATCGGGCTCTCTTGAGTGAGCAGCGGACGCGTGCCGAACTGAAATGCCACGGGACCAATTTCAGGATTGTCGAGCCAATGGTCCCATTCATTGAGCCACCACACGCCGCCCGCCATAATGATCGGTGTATTTTGCAGACCGGCTTCATTCATGACCTGGCGCAACGCAACGACGCGCGGATAGGGATCTTCAGGTTTGCGCGGATCCTCGGAATTGGACAGACCGTTGTGGCCGCCGGCCAGCCATGGATCTTCATAAACCACGCCGCCCAGCAGCTCGGCGAATTTGTGATAAGCGCGTTTCCACAATGCGCGGAAAGCGCGGCCCGACGAGATGATGGGGTAATAGTGAATGTTGTAGTGAGCCGCGATCTCGGCGAGACGATAGGGCATGCCGGCGCCACAAGTCACACCTTGGATGAGGCCTTTGCACTTATCCATGATGCCTTCGAGCACACGTTCGGCGCCGCCCATTTCCCACAAAATATTGATGTGAAGACGGCCGTTATTGCCCCGGGTCTCATGCGCGATACGTGCCTGCGTGATGCCGCCTTCGATGGCATACTTCACCAATTCTTCATGGCGGTCTTTACGCGTGCGGCCGTAATAGAGCTGCGGGATGTGATGCCCGGCGGTATCATAGGAGTCGGCGTTCACACCGGAAAAGGTGCCGATGCCGCCCGCTGCGGCCCAAGAGCCCGACGAAAGACCGTTGGAAACAGCCACACCTTTGCCGCCCTCGACGATGGGCAGCACTTCCTGGCCGGCAATGACGATAGGGTTAAGCGCTTTCACGCAGCCTGCTTTGTTGTGTGGTGACCTTAGCGCCCGGGCTGGAACCCTCTGTAAAACCAGGGCCCCCTCACATGCCAAGCGATTCGCCCGCAATATAGGGTGACCTGCGGCCTGAACCAAGCAAACTTGGGTCCATTTTCGCGAAAAGCGACCTAATTCATTGAAATCGAATTAGAATCCGCCCACAGCCTGTAACATTTCGCCGGGAATATCGGTGAAAATCGCGTCCACGCCCCAGCCGAACAGGGTCTCGGCCCGGGCCGGCTCGTTAACGGTATAGGCCATCACGGCGTAACCGGCGCCGCGCACTTCCATGACCTGCTCGCGGCTGAGGTGCTTGTGGTTGGCATTCAGGGTGGCGAGGCCCAAGGTCTCGCCGACTTCGGCCCAATCCGAGGGCAGACGATCGAAGATCAGACCGCGCGGCCATTGCGGGGCAATTTCCTTTGCTGCCGCGACGGCCTGACGTGAAAAGCTGGAAACTAGTGGTGTGGGTTGATGATCCCGCCAACAGGCTACGGCGATGGGCAGAGCGACAGTCGCGAGCTCCACTTCCCGGCCGGGATCGGTCTTCAGCTCCATGTTAAAGCCGAGGCCGAGGGTGGCGAACAACTCCAGAGCTTCTTCGAGTGTAGGAACCATCTCGCCCGTGAAGGCCCGCCCGAACCAGCTTCCGGCGTCGAGCGCGGCGACAGCCTCGAAAGTCGCTTCAGACAGCAAGCCCATGCCGTCGCTAGTACGATCCAGTGTGTCATCGTGAAAAATCACGACGCGGCTATCGAGGGTGAGTGCTGCATCAAACTCCACCCACATCGCGCCCTCCGCGGCGGCCTTGCGGAACGACGCCAGAGTGTTCTCTGGCGTCGCCCGCGGACTGCCGCGATGGCCGACGATGCGGGGAAGCTTGATCACAGCAAACCCGTCGCGAAGATTAGGCGCTGACCGGTTCGGTGGTCTCGATCTCTTTGCCGGTGGCTTGGTCAATGCGCTTCATGGACAACTTGACCTTACCGCGGTCGTCGATGCCCAAGCATTTCACCTTCACCACGTCGCCTTCTTTGACGATGTCGGCAACGTTCTGCACGCGCTTGGATGCGAGTTCCGAGATGTGCACCAAGCCATCGCGCTTGCCGAGGAAGTTCACGAATGCACCGAAGTCCATGATCTTGACCACCGTGCCGGTGTAGATCGCACCGACTTCAGGCTCGGCAACGATGTCTTTAATCCGGCGAACGGCTTCTTCCATCATTTCCTGATCGGCGGAGGCGACGCGCACGGTGCCGTCGTCTTCGATGTCGATCTTGGTGCCGGTGGTTTCTTGCAGTTCGCGGATGACCTTGCCGCCGGTGCCGATGATTTCGCGGATCTTGTCTTTCGGAACCGTCAGCGTCGTGATGCGCGGCGCGTGTTGCGCGACGGAATCACGGGCGCCGGTCATGGCTTTCGCCATTTCGCCCAGGATATGCAGGCGGCCGTCGCGTGCTTGGCGCAGCGCGATCTCCATGATCTCTGCTGTGATGGACGTGATCTTGATGTCCATCTGCAGCGAGGTCACGCCGGCTTCCGTACCGGCAACCTTGAAGTCCATGTCGCCGAGATGATCTTCGTCACCCAGGATGTCCGACAGAACGGCGAAGTCTTTGCCTTCTTTGATCAGACCCATGGCGATGCCGGCCACGGGACGTGCGAGCGGTACGCCTGCATCCATCAGCGCGAGCGATGAGCCGCAAACGGTGGCCATCGACGACGAGCCGTTGGATTCGGTGATTTCCGAAACCAGACGCAGTGTATACGGGAACGCGTCCTTGCCCGGGATCAGCGGATGCAGCGCGCGCCAAGCCAGCTTGCCGTGGCCGATTTCGCGGCGTCCGGGGCTGCCCATGCGGCCGGCTTCACCAACCGAGTAGGGCGGGAAGTTGTAATGCAGCATGAAGTTCTGGCGGTATTCGCCTTCCAGGGCGTCGATGATCTGTTCGTCCTGGCCGGTGCCGAGCGTCGTGGTGACGAGCGCTTGGGTTTCACCGCGCGTGAACAGGGCCGAGCCGTGTGTGCGGGGCAGAAGGCCGACTTCGATTTCGATCGGACGCACGGTCTTGGTGTCGCGGCCGTCGATACGCACGCCGGTCT
>CAITZE010000304.1 GCA_903896775.1 uncultured bacterium | reverse complement strand
CGGCCAAAGCCCTTGGGCTTCTTGCGGACGTACTGCATAGGCAGGTTGAGCGCATCGGAAATCCAGGCGGCGTAGGGGATGCCCGCGGTCTCACCGCCGGCAACGGCGTCCAGCTTACCTGCACCAATCCGTTCAAGGATTTCGGTCTTCGCCAGCGCTGTGACGGTCTGACGCGCCTCGGGAAAGGAAATGAGCTTGCGGCAGTCGATATAGACCGGGCTGGCCCAACCCGCGGTCAGCTTATAAGGCTCTTCGGGGCGGAAATTCACCGCTTTGATATCCAGCAGGATCTTGGCCACGGTTTGACCGGCCGCTTGCTGGCGAGCGTTGCGTGAAGGCGATGCTGACATAACAGGGGTCCCCGCGCTGATATATGAATGAGCGGGGCTTATTTACCGATGTTAGGCGTGCGGTACAACTACGAGCTTTGGGCCTAAAGCTAACGGAGGCTTAAAGGTTTGAGCCCACTTCGGGCAAAAGGCCACGCCAGCGCTGCAGAGCGGCTAAGCGCCGCGTCAGAGCTTCGCCCTCAAGGGTGCGTGTGGCGGGGTTTCGCAGCAAATGGCCGGCGAGATCGTGCCAGGTGGAAAAAGCCTCGGCCGGCGTCGGGGTGATGAGGGCGTTTTCACGCTCTTCGGTCGGGGGCATCATATACATCTCCGTAGCTGCCTTTCATTCCCCCGCGATCCACCATGGGCATGATTGACTGTCGCACACGTCGACGCAAGAGAAGGTCATGTGAAAATATTGACAGGCGTCGCATACAGAAAACGCATTCCATAAAATCTCTTTTAGAGGGGATTTTCATTCTTACTTCTGCGTGCGCTGCACACGCGTAGTAGTGCACCGCAAAATATTGGTGATCGCTCAAAGCGCAGGAATGTAGGAAAATGCGTCACACTTGGTATTGAGGACTGAATGGCCCATCTGCCGCTCATCTGGGTTTTAACTGACGATCGCGCCGGCAACGTCGCGCAGGCCTTGGGCGTGGCTGAGGCGTTAAATCGACCGTTTGTGACTAAGGCCATTCGCTACACGCCGCTCGCGCGCCTACCTAACGTGTTGACCGGTGCGAGCCTCGTGGGTCTTACCCCCGAGAGCCGTATGGATTTGATGCAGCCGTGGCCGGATGTCGTCCTTTCTGCTGGGCGGCGAACAGCGCCCGTTGCGCGTTGGATCAAACGCAATGCCGGTAAGCCCGTCATCCTCGCCCATCTGATGAACCCTGGGCGCAGCGGCGCCGATGAGTTCGACCTGATTGCGGTTCCGCGTCATGACTGCATCATTCCGGAAGGAGATGCAGCGAACGTGCTGCGCACTACGGGCGCTGCCCACCGTTTGAATGCGGTGAGACTCGCTAGCGCCGCCGATGCTTGGGCAGGGCAGCTCGGCGGTATTCCTCGCCCGTTCATCGCTCTGATCGTCGGCGGAGCCACACACCGCAAGCCGTTTTCGGCGGCCCTGGCGGCGGAATTGGGTCGCCACGTTTACCGCATGGCCGCGGAGGTGGGCGGCTCGGTCCTTCTCGCATCGTCGCGGCGCACCGGTTCTGCGGCCGAACAAGCCCTGCTGGCAGCTATCCCCGAACCGCGGCGAGCTTTCCTCTGGGGCCAGGGCGGCGATAACCCCTATTTCGGTTACTTGGCTCTGGCCGATGCCATTGTTGTGACGGGAGATTCGGTCTCTATGTGCTCCGAGGCTTGCGCCACGCCTGGACCGGTGTACATCTACGCGCCCGAGGGCATGGTGGCGCCGAAACATGCCCGCCTTCATCGGGAACTCTACGAGCTCGGCCTCGCGCGACCTCTTTCAAACCAATCTCGTTTCGAGGATTGGCAACATCCATCTCTTAATCCTGCGGGCGACGTGGCCCGCGCCATCGATGATCTGATACGCCGTCGCTTTTCTTAAACCCAACTCAGGCCGTTCTTCATGCCGCGTTTTT
>CAITZE010000303.1 GCA_903896775.1 uncultured bacterium | reverse complement strand
TGGTCAAGGAACGCCGTGCCACATTTGCCCAGACCCCGGAAACCCAGCATTTACGCCCCAATGCCGTCACAACCACGCCGAACCTCTTGCTTGCCGGCGACTGGACGGCTACAGGTTTGCCCGCAACGATCGAGGGGGCCTTGCGCTCGGGCTTTAAAGCCGCCGCATGTGTCGCCCAGCGTCTGCCTCGGCAGACTCATACGCAAACACCTAAAGCCGCCTGATTATGAATATCGACGTCACAGCCTCACCTCCTCATGCCGGTCTGCTCGATCAAGTGATCGCGGACGCGACTGCCGCTATGAAAAAGCGTCAGCGCTCCGATGGGCATTGGGTGTTCGATCTCGAGGCCGACGCGACTATTCCGTCCGAGTACATCATGCTCAACCACTATCTCGATGAGATCGAGAATGGCGTTGAAGCGGAACTCGCCGACTACATCCGCAGTATTCAGGAAGCCCACGGCGGCTGGCCCTTGTTCCATCGCGGCGACTTCGACATGAGCGCCAGTGTGAAAGCCTACCTGGCCCTGAAACTTGTCGGCGACGATATCAATGCCCCGCATATGAAACGCGCGCGCCAGGCGATCCTCGCGCGCGGCGGCGCCGAGAAAGCCAACGTCTTCACGCGCTATGCACTGGCGCTGTTCGGCGAAGTGCCGTGGCATGCAGTGCCGGTGATGCCTGTCGAGTTGATGGTCGTGCCGCAATGGTTTCCGGTGACGATCTACCGCATCTCCTACTGGTCGCGCACGGTGGTAGCACCCTTGCTGGTGCTGTCGGCTTTGAAACCGCGCGCCAAAAATCCGCGCGGCGTACGCATTCAAGAGCTGTTCGTCACACCGCCGCTCGAAGTAAAAAAGTGGCTGCATAATCCTACCGGTCATTGGAGCGGAACGCTATTCCTTGCCATCGACAAGGTGTTGCGCTGGATCGAACCACACGCACCGAAGTCTTTACGCAAACGCGCCATCGCCAAAGCCCTCGCGTTTTTCACTGAACGCCTGAACGGCGAAGACGGCCTCGGCGCGATTTTCCCCGCCATGGCGAATTCGGTCATGGCCATGGAAGCGTTGGGATTTCCGAAAGATCATCCCAATCTTGTCGTCGCCAAGAAATCCATCAAACTTTTGTTGACCCCCGGCGAAGGTAAAAAGTTCTGCCAGCCCTGTGTGTCGCCGATCTGGGACACGGGCCTTGCCGCGCTCGCCATGATGGATGCCGGCGAGACCATGGACGGCACGTCGCTGAGTTCCAGCTGTGATTGGCTGAAAGATAAACAGATCCTCGACGTTAAAGGCGACTGGATCGTCAAGCGCCCGAACGTGCGGCCCGGCGGCTGGGCCTTCCAATACAACAACGCCTATTATCCCGACGTCGACGACACTGCGGTTGTCGGCATGGCCTTGCACCGCGCCGACCCTGCGCGCTACGCCGAAGCGATCCGGCGCGCTGCCGAGTGGATCGAGGGCATGCAAAGCACCAATGGTGGTTGGGGCGCTTTCGATGTCGACAACAGCGACTTCTATCTCAACCACATTCCCTTCGCCGATCATGGCG
>CAITZE010000302.1 GCA_903896775.1 uncultured bacterium | reverse complement strand
GCGTTGGCCGGGAGAGTGGCGTGGGTAGGTGGTTCTTTCAACCCTCAAATAGGTAGGGTTGATTGCGCGAATCTTAAGTGCAACTATTAGTATATTCTACAAATCCTTCAGGGCTATAGCTAGATCAGCGAGCCTTGCGGGGTCCGGCCTGACTTTTTCGGCAATAAGTTTTTTGGACTGCAAGAAGTCCTTGGCCATATTCACGGCCTGGCAGGCGACAAAAACACCACCCCGCAGATAACAGGCGGAGAACTTGCGCTCCGCCATACTGCCGCGAATCACAATCTGGTCATCGGATCTCGAGAGCCCGGTCATCTGCAGTTTCAGGTCGTACTGGTCCGACCAGAACCACGGTACTTCGTGCAACGGCTGCGGATTACCCATAATGGCCTGGGCCGCCGCTTTGCCTTGCGCGAGGGCGTTGGGCACCGACTCGAGCCGCAAGCGTCCGCCGATGACATCGTTGGGATGGTTAGTGCAATCGCCCGCTGCAAAGATCGCAGGGTCAGCGGTGCGCATGCAATCGTCGATGACAATGCCGTTGTCGGTGGCAAGACCGGCCGCGCTCGCCAATTCGACGTTGGGCACGATACCGATGCCGACGATCACGACATCGGCCTCGGTGACTTGATCGCCGCAGACGACATGCGCGACTTTGCCGCTTCCTTCAAAAGCGGTGACGGCGGTGGAGGTGCGGATATCGACGCCCGCGGCACGATGTACCTCGGTGTAGAAGTGCGACATCTCAGGATGGACGACGCGGTTCAGCACCAGTGGCAGCATTTCCAGAACGGTGACTTTACAGCCGCGCTTCACAGCTACAGCAGCAACTTCCAAACCGATATATCCGCCGCCGACGATGACAAGTTTCGTGCCCGGCGTGAGGCGGTCTCGAAAGCCCAACACGTCGTCGATGTTGCGTAAGTAATGCACGCCCGGCAGGTCTGCGCCCGGACAATTCATTTTACGCACACGCCCACCTGTCGCGAAGACGAGCTTGGTGTAAGGCACGCTGTCGCCGTTTTCGAGATGCACACGGCGCGCCGCGCGATCGACGCGGGTGACTGTCGTCTTTTGCAGAAAAACTATGTGTTTCTCGGCATAAAACGCCGCCGGGCGCATGAACATGCGTTCTTCCGTCGCGTCGCCGGCGAGAAAGCTTTTCGACAGCGGTGGCCGTTCGTAGGGCACATAGGGCTCATCACCAATGATGGTAACGCTGCCCTCGAAACCGTTTTGGCGCAGGGAAAGCGCGGTCTGTCCGCCGGCCTGTCCGCCACCGATAATGACAACTGCTTCCGTCATGGTGATGGAAGTTTATCCCGCCAGAGGAAAAAGGGGAGAAAGTTCCTGCGACGGCTCTAGCGGTCGCGGATGGAATCGCCCGCCACGAGTTTGTCGATCTGATCCTGGGTAAGACCTTCTCTCGGATCTTCCTTCGTCGTCGGGCGCGGTCCGCCCTTGCCGCGCTTTTCTTCGCCTTCGTTCATGACCTCGGACCGGCGGCGCCGGTCGGGTCCGAAATACAGGCCGACATCGACAAAGGGTCGCGGCCGTTCGATGACTTCACGAATACGCATGATCAGGCTTTTGGCATTGAAGGGCTTGGCAACGTATTCGGTGATCCCGGCATTGCGCGCCATGATGACCTTCTCACGCCGGGTCTCGGACGTGATCATGATGATCGGCGTAAACTTGAGCGGACCTTTTTCGGCGCGCACGGCTTTCAGCATTTCAACGCCGCTCATGGGCGCGAGCAAAGCCTCGCTGAGGACGATATCGGGCGGCCAGCTGCGCATGATCGATAGCGCCTCGCCG
>CAITZE010000301.1 GCA_903896775.1 uncultured bacterium | reverse complement strand
GCTTCCGCCGCGCCGATGGCCGACAATAGATCGGTGCCTTCAGCTGCGCCAAGATCGGCGGCGACAACATCGCTCTTGTAGCTGGTGTTGTCCTTCTTCTCTTCGATGCGCACGATATTGGCGGCACGGCGATAGGCGACCAGCAAGTTTGCGCCATCGTCGCTAGCGACAAAGGCGGTCAAGGCTTCGACGCGCGCGATCAGGCAGACGAGATCGTCTTCGTCGCCAAGCGCGAACACCGCCGAGGCCAGATCGTGACGCACGCCCTTCTCGCGCAGATGCGCTTTCAGGCGGTCGGTGAAGAAGTCGAAGACATCGTCGGCGATGCGTTCGCGGTCGATACCCTGCACCAGATTGCTGTAACTCCCGAGGGCGTATTCGAAGGTCGCGAGCAACGGCAGGCGCAGCTTGTTCTCGAGGATGATGCGGATCACGCCAAGAGCTGCGCGACGCAAGGCATAGGGATCTTTCGAGCCTGTGGGCTTTTCATTGATGGCGAAGAAGCCCACCAGCGTATCGATCTTGTCGGCCAGCGATACAGCCACACTGACCGGCGCGGTCGGGCATGAGTCGTTGGGGCCCAGCGGCGAGTAATGCTCGGCGATGGCGTTGGCGACATCGGCGGACTCACCCGCATGCAGGGCGTAGTAGCGGCCCATGAGGCCTTGCAAGTCGGGGAACTCGCCGACCATGTCCGAGGACAAATCGGCTTTGGCGAGCAAGCCTGCGCGCTTCGCCGCTTCGGGATCGGCGCCGACGGGCTTGGCGAGATACACGGCCAGCGCCGCAATGCGGTCGGCTTTAGCGCGCACGGTGCCGAGCTTGGCTTGGAAGATGCGTTCTTCCAACTTCGGCAGGCGCGATTCCAACGTGCGTTTCTTGTCCTGATCCCAAAAGAACTTGGCATCGGACAGGCGCGCGCGCAGCACTTTCTCGTTGCCGGCGATGATGGCGGCACCCTTGTCCTTGGTCGTCATGTTGGCGATGACGCCGAAACGATTGGCGAGCTTGCCTTGCTTGGTGGTGCCATCCTTAGCAATCAAGGAGAAATACTTCTGATGTTTGCGCATGGCCGAGGTCAGCACTTCCGCCGGCACGTCCATGAACTTGGCGTCGATGGTGCCCAGCAGCGGCACCGGCCATTCGACCAGGCCGGTGACTTCGGCGAGCAAACCCTGATCGTCTTTCACGGTGAGACCTTCAGCGGCGGCGAGCTTGGCAAGGCCCTCATGAATGACGGCGCTGCGGTCGGCGGCGTCGACCAACACGTAAGCCTTTTTGAGCTGCGCTTTGTAATCGGCGAAGTTCTTCACGGCGATGAAGCCGGGTGCCAAGAATCTATGGCCGCGCGTGGTGGCCGCGGCGGTGACGCCGGCAAACGCCACCGGCACAACTTGGCCGTCCAATACACAGACGATGCCGTGGATCGGGCGCACCCAGCGCGTGGGGTTCTCGGCCCAGCGCATGGATTTGGGCCACGGCAGTTGCGGTAATGCGGCTTCGATAATGTCCTTCACCACGACAGCAGTGGGACGGCCGGGTTTTTTCGACACGGCGAAATAGAACATGCCCTTGGGCATCTCGCGCTGTTCGGCCTGATCGAGGCTGGTCAACCCAGCGGCTTTCAAGAAGCCTTGAATGGCTTGTTCAGGCGCGCCCACTTGCGGGCCTTTGCGTTCTTCGGTGGTGTCGGGCTGCGCCTTGGGCAACCCATCGGCGGCCATCACCACGCGGCGCGGGCCGACAGCAGTAGTGAGCGACTTGGCTTCGATGCCATTAGCTTTCAGCGCATCGCCGACAAGGCGCGCCAAATCCGCCGCCGCCTGCTTTTGCATACGCGCGGGAATTTCTTCGCAGAAGATCTCAAGCAGAAGTTCGGTCATGGCTTAGGCTCCCTGCTGATTGCTGGGGGCAAGCCAAGCTTCGCAGCATTGTTTGGCCAGCGCACGCACGCGGCCAATGTAAGCGGCGCGTTCGGTCACGCTGATGACGCCGCGCGCATCGAGCAAGTTAAAGGTGTGCGAGGCCTTGATGCACTGATCGTAGGCCGGCTGCGCGAGACGCTTGGCCAGCAAGGCCGCGCATTCCTTTTCGCAATCCGCGAAACGGCGGAACAGGATCTCGGTGTCCGCGTGTTCGAAGTTGTGAGCGGAGTAATCCACTTCGGCGCGGTGAAAGATGTCGCCGTATTTCACGCCGCGCCCGTTGAAGTCGAGGTCGTAGACGTTCTCTTTGCCCTGCACGTACATGGCCAGGCGTTCGAGGCCGTAGGTCAACTCCACCGACACCGGATCGCATTCGATGCCGCCGACTTGCTGGAAGTAGGTGAACTGCGTGACTTCCATGCCGTCGCACCAGACTTCCCAGCCCAGACCCCAGGCGCCCAGCGTCGGGCTTTCCCAGTCATCTTCGACAAAGCGGATGTCGTGGGCCATGGGATCGATACCAATGGCGCGCAAGCTATCGAGATACAACGCCTGCGGATCGGCGGGCGACGGTTTGATGATGACCTGGAATTGGTAGTAGTGCTGCAAGCGGTTGGGGTTCTCGCCGTAGCGGCCATCGGTGGGGCGGCGCGAGGGCTGCACGTAAGCGGCACTCCAGGCATCTTTTCCGAGCGCGCGTAAGGTTGTGGCGGGATGGAATGTTCCCGCACCCATTTCCATGTCGTAGGGCTGCAAGATCACGCAGCCTTGATCGGCCCAGAATTTCTGCAGCGTGAGGATCAGGTTCTGGAAGTTGAGCGGGCTCTTTGAAGTTTGCTCGATTTTGGGCACGGACTTCGGCGCTTTAACGGCAGGCGCGACGCGCTTCAAGGCACGCGGCTTCGCTTTCGGCGCAACTTTGGCCTTAGCTTTAATCGGGGCTTTTTTGGCGACCTTTTTGACGACTTTTTTAGCCGCTTTCTTCGTCGACTTTTTCGCCGGAGATTTGGCTTTCGCCTTGGTCTTTGCCTTAGTTTTCTTGTTAGTCGCGCGCGCCATGATTTACTTCCGTGTTATGAGCGCCGGAAGCTACCGGGCGAACCCCGCAGAATCAAGGCGCGGCTGGCCAAAACCGGGCTAAATGAAAGCCTTTCAGGCCTTTTGACAGGAACATGTAGCCCCGGCGGCAACATAAGCGCCGCATTTGGGGCATGGCACCAGATCCTGAGCCACAGGCACGCCCGGCGCCCGCGATGCAAAATCAGCGGCGGCTTGCGCAGCCTGAGCACGCGCCTGCGCCTTGGCTTCGCGCGCTTTCTCCTCCATCACCGTTTTATGGGCAGCGGCAATGCGGGCGCGGTGTTTGAAGACAAACAGCACGACGTAAATGAGGCCAGCGGTGAAGATGAGTTTCATCAGCATGAAGACATCTCAATACAAAGCCCCGGCGTTGCGCAAGACTTTCTCGGCCACGTCCGTGTATTTCCCATCGGCTTCGTGCAGCACCAGACCCGGCAGCAGCGTGTCAGGCGAGCGGCGGCCCTTGCCGGCATCGATGATCACACGGCGCGCGGGCATCCCGGCCTTGGGAAAGATCGGCATAATGTGAATGTCGCCCGCGTCGCGGTCGCGCAAGGCGGCCAAAATCTCCGACACCCGATCGGCGCGGTGGATCATCACCAGCCGGCCCTTGGGCCGAAGGCACGCAAAACACGCTTTGATCCATGCCGCCACATCAGCTTCCCCTTCCATGTGGGCGATTGCAAGGCTTGCATCCGGCGGGGCCGTGCCGCTGTCGCCGTAAGGCGGATTGGTGATGACGATATCAAACGCGTTCAGCAAATCCGGCGGCGGCCGCAAGATATCGCCGACACATATATAGGTGTGGGCAAAGCCATTAAGCGCGATGCCCTCGCCCGCCAGCACGGCGTGAACCTGCTGGATCTCGAGGCCCGTGAGATGCAAACCCGGCACCCGCGCGGCGAGGCAAAACATCGCAGCTCCCGTGCCGCAGCCCACATCGAGTACCTTCTCGCCCGGCTTCGCGCGCACGGCGGCGGCCAGCAGCACCGGATCGACAGCCGCGCGGTAGCCGTTCACCGGCTGGCGTACGATGACTTTGCCATCCAATAAACGGTCGTCGGTGGTCGCAATTTTCTCGCTCACGCTGGGTCACTCACGCGAGGCAATCCGGGCACAGGCTGTGCACGATCATGCGCGCGGGCGCGATGTCCTCTTCCAGCACCATCAGGCGGCGCGGAAAAACCGCGCCATACATATCGGCGATGGGGCCGTCGAACTCGATGGCCGGAATCTCGGCTTCGGCCAGGGCTGCCTTGACCGCCGAAAGCAGCACCGGATCGTCGGTATGAAACAGCTCGATCATAAGTTTCCGCCGCTTTTGGCCCGGAAATGAGCCTTTAGAAAAGGTGGCCCAAGCGTGACGCCCCGGCGTAGAATTAGCAAGGGAATGGGACGGGTCTAGCCTAAGCCTTACCGGCCTGGCCTAAGCCTTGTTTTCGAGGCCCCGCCCGCTTACCTTGCGCGCCATAAGAATGGGGACTGCACTTGGCCACCGTCGTTAACCTAGAAGCCAGCCGCATCGAAGCCAACAAGCGGGCTAAATCCAAGGCGCTCGATGCCTTGGTGGATCTGGTGGAAGACGACCTCAAAGCCGTCAACCGCACCATCGTCGCGCGCATGCACAGCCCCGTGGCGCTGATCCCGCAGCTGGCGGGTCATATCGTCGCCGCCGGCGGCAAGCGCCTGCGTCCGGTTTTGACCCTGGCCGCCACTAAACTCTGCGGCTATCGCGGCGAGCGCCACATTCGCCTGGCCACCTGCGTCGAATTCATCCACACCGCCACGCTGCTGCACGACGACGTCGTCGACGACAGCGAGTTGCGCCGCGGCCAATCCTCCGCCAATGCCATCTGGGGTAACCAGTCCTCGGTGCTGGTGGGCGATTTCCTGTTCAGCCGCGCCTTCGAGCTGATGGTTGAAGACGGCTCGCTGAAGGTTTTACAAATTCTGTCCCGCGCCTCCTCGGTCATCGCCGAAGGCGAAGTGCATCAGCTTCTGACCTCCAACGACACCGAGACCAGCGAAGCGCAATACCTGGAAGTGATCCAGGCCAAGACCGCCGAGTTGTTCGCCGCCGCCGCACGCATTGGCGCGGTTGTCGCCGACCGTCCCGATGTCGAAGAAGAAGCCTTGCGTGTTTACGGCCTCAATCTCGGCATCGCCTTCCAGCTTATCGACGACGTGCTCGATTACTCCGCGCGTCAGCAGGAACTGGGCAAGACCGTGGGCGACGATTTCCGCGAAGGCAAAATCACCCTGCCCGTCATCCTCGCCTTCCGGCGCGGCGACGAAGGCGAGCGCGGTTTCTGGCAGCGCACGCTGGAAACCCTCGAGCAGACCGACGACGATCTCGCTCACGCCATGGAGCTGATGAAACAGCACAACAGCCTGGCCGATACGGTCAACCGCGCGCGGCACTACGGTGCGGTGGCGCGCGATGCCCTGGGCATCTTCCCCGACAGCCCCACCAAGACCGCGCTGCTGGACATCATCGATTTCTGCATCGAGCGCGCGTACTAAGCGCAGGCCCGCCGGGCTGCCGGCGCTAAGGCCTTGGCGAAAAAGACTTTATAAGCCCCGATCCCAGCTTGCGCCCCCGCCCTCGGAGCGGCTATAAGCACGCCTCCATACCGGAGTATAGCTCAGCCTGGTAGAGCACTGCTTTCGGGAGGCAGGGGCCGGAGGTTCAAATCCTCTTACTCCGACCATCATAAAAGCCAAAAGCTTCCGAATGGACGAAGGCCGGTTGTCGAACAGATAACCGGCCTTTTCTATTTTGACGGTTGCATGTTCTTCATGCGCGAACTGGCGCGTTCACAGGCTATGTAAAGGTGTGAGATTGTGCCGCCACATCCGACCAAGGCGCTCGTAAGGGATTGGAACATGCTGAAGACCTGGATATCGGCCCTTTTGGTTTGCGTTCTTGTCCTGAGTGATTCAGCATTTCACAGCGCGGCATCCGCCACAGCAAGCGTAAGCGCCGGCATGCTGAACTGCAATATTGCGTCTGGCTGGGGATATATCATCGGCTCGTCGCGCAAAGTTCTGTGTATGTATTCCAACACGGACACAGGGCGAACCGAGTACTACACCGGAAGAATCTCGAAGGCCGGTATCGATCTTGGCTTCGTCCAAAGTGGATCGATGACCTGGGCCGTGCTGACCCCCGTCCTTGGAACGCCAGCAGGTGCGCTTGGCGGGACCTTTATTGGCGCCACAGCAGGCGCTGCGCTCGGCTTTGGCGGAAGCGTCAACGCGCTGGTGGGAGGGCAGTCGAATACAATCTCACTCCAGCCCGTAAGCTTGGTCGGCAACAAAGGCTTGAATCTGGCGGCAGGGCTGGAAAGTCTCGCGCTGACATATCAGCCGCATTATCCGAACCTTCTCAAATGAGCTGCTCTTGGCTTTAGACCTGCGCCGACTTAGGATTGCGCGCGTCAACCGCCATGAGGGGAAAAAATATGGCCGCCAAGAAGTCCAAAGCCAAAGCGAAGTCCAAGATCAAAGCCAAGGTGAAGGCAAAAGCCAAAAGCGTCAAGAAGGCCGCAAAGAAAGCGGTGAAGAAGGTCGCGAAAAAGGCTGCGAAGAAAACCGCGAAAGTTGGAAAGATCACCAAGCTGGTCAAGCGCATCACAAAAGCGTTCGCCAATGACGGCGGCCTTGGCGGCGGCGGAATAGCCGGCTAATCAGCCAAAAGCTTCCGAACGAATAAAGGCCGGTTATCTGTTCGATAACCGGCCTTTTCTATGCGCGCGCGGGGCAATCAGGCGCGCGGATAGCTCGTTGCAGAAATACTAGTAGTGCACCTTGATGGTACCCATGATGGTCGTGGGCGCCTGGAAGTAATACTGGTCTTGGCTGAGCAGACGGTTGGTCTGGTAGGTCTTGTCCTTCTGCGTGATGGCGACGGTGCTGCGCGTATCGAGCAGGTTGTCGACAGACAAGCTGAGTTCATAACGGCTGTTGAATTCGTATCCAGCGCTCAAGCTGACGCTGCTGTAGGCGCCGATCTTATAGTTCTGAAGCTGCAGGTTGTTTTTGTCGGTGTACTGCGGACCCACCGATTTATCGATGAACGAGAATTTCCAGCCGTCGTGTTTATAGAGAAGACCGCCGGCCAGGGTCCAGAACGGCGCATTGCTGAGGGCAACGCCATTGGAGCGGGCATACATCGACGAGCCGTTGACGAACACGCTCAAGCCTTCGAACATTGTTCCCTTCGGCAACGCGTAGGTCGCCTCACCTTCAACGCCCTTATAAAGCGCACGTCTGGTATTGACCGCGCAGGTGTCGCCGGACAGTCCGCCGTTCAATGAGCAATCTTCGTAGGTGATGTTGTTGTCGACCGGGATCGCATACAGATCGCCGTCGAAGGTAAAGTTATCGGCGTAGAAAACCGTACCGATTTGGTAATTGGTGGTTGTTTCCGCCGAGGGGAAGTTCGTGGTCGGGCCGGTGCTCTGCTCGAAGCTGCCGATGTCAGGCACGTAGATGCCTTGCGCGTACTGCGCGTACACACTCCACGACGGCGTGATCTTGTAGTTGGCTTCGAAGAACGGCAGCACTTTCTCAGTCGTGAACTCGCCCGAATAGTATTTGACGAGGGTTTGCTCGAGGCCGTTGGTCTTATGCAGCCAGTTGATGTATTTCACGCCCGGCGTCAGCGTCAGATCTTCGAAAGGCTTGATGTCGACTTCGAGGAAAGGCTCGTATTGGTACCACGAGGAATGTTCGTCGTATTCGGCAAAGCCGAGAGGCGTTTGCACCGCGCCGCCGCCCTTCACCAATTGTGAGTCCTGACAGGGCGTCGTGTCTTTGCCGGAATACGGATCGATGCCCAGCGAGTAACACAGCGAACGGTCGTAATCGTAACGGCTGCGCCAGGTCTTCTGGCCTTCCCACCACACGCCCGCACGCACTTGGCCGGTCACGGCGCCGAAGTCGTAATCGTCCGACAGGCGCAGGATATTGCCCCACACGCGATAGGCATTGACCTTGGTGTACCCCGGAACATCGCTAGGCTGAGCGACGCCGTTCACGATGGGGGTAACCTTGCCGCCCTGACCCGATGTTGTGTTGTTGGCGATATCGGTCGCGGTCTGAATGATGCTCGTGGCCGAGAAGGTGTGGTTCAAATACATGTAGGTGTAAGCAGTGTCGTCGAGCTTCAGGGTGTCGGTAATATCGCCCTGCAGACGGGCATATTCCATATCGGTCCGCTTGGTCACCCAGTTGTAGGGGGCATATGTGGAAAGCCCCGGATTCGTATCTTGCAGGCCGAAATTCTTGCCGTAAGCCGCGACCTGGGCCAGCGTCTCGCCGAATTTGTCGTTGATGTTTTCGGTGAGGTAGTTGTAGGTGCTGAACAGCGTCAGCTTCCAATCATCGCCGAATTCGTGATCGGCCTTCACCAGAATGTTCTTCTGATCCGTATCGTTGAACGACAACGCACCGTCGGTGCGCGTGTATTGCCCGTTCACCATGAGATGCGTGGCGTTGTTCGCTCCGCCCAACGCACCGCTCTGGCCGTTGACGTTGACGGCAAGCGTATTGAAGCTGCCGTAGGTCACCGAACCTTTGGCGTGCAGATCATCGCCAAGCGGATCGGAGAACATCTTGATAGTCCCGCCGTAAGTGGCCGCGCCCAGCGTGCCGGCGTTGCCCGGTCCGCGATCAACTAGGACGGAGCCGATGGAAGTGGCTGGAAAGAAAGACAGCGAGTGGTGGGTCGGACCGTTGGTATCTCCGAAGGGGATGCCGTCGTAGCTCATGCCGAAAGAGCCGTCGGGCAAACCGCGTAGCGTGTTTTTAGGTCCACCGTCCGAGAGGCCGGGGCCGTTGATGTCGGTGCCGGTCATCGATGGCGCGATGGCGAGGATGCCGACAAAGTCGCTGGTGGGCGGGACAAAGTCTTCGATATAGGATTTATTGACGATGGTCTGCGGTTGCGTCGTGTCGAGGGACGACTTGGCCGGGGCCGCGTCGGTATTGAACTTCGTGCCGGTGACGACGACCGTTTCCATGGGTTCGTTGCTGACGGTCTTCACATCTTCATCGGCGCGGGCGGCGGAGGAATAAACCTGCCCGGTAAAGCTGATGACAAGCGCAAGCAGAGATGTAGCCGACATCAAGCGGTTCTTTTGCGACCGCGACAACGTAAATAACATTTGATGGATACCTCTTATGTGAATGATTCACGCGCATCCCAGCGCGGAAGCCCAATGACAAGCGCGGTAATAAATCTGCGCGCGACGGATGTTTTCAAATGAAGGATTGATGAAATGCGTTCGACATCGTCGAACTTTACTTTTCCACAAACTTAGACACGGCGCGGCGTGCGAACTTTGATTTTTTTTAAAGTTCGCATGAGCAATGATTGAAAATCGAACGCAATTTTTCTACGCGCGCGATAGCGAAGTCATTTTCAAATTCTTATGCGACCGATTTATGACAACTGCGGCGCGTGAAACTTCAGCAGTAGAGAATCTAATTCGGCAGCGCTAAACGTTTCCACGAAAACGTGCCGACCGCGCACGCCGAAATATCAACACCGAGTGGGGACCTCTCAACATGCAAGCGTCAACGTCTTACCAACATGGATCGCGGTGGCTTCATATCATTGCGTTCCTGATCTTCGCTTTTAGCGCTGGCGCTAGTTTTACGGTCGACGGTTTTGCCGCCGAAAAAGCCAAGCCGTTTATAACTGCGGCCGATCTCGACCTCCTGCAATTCCTGCCGCCGCCGCCGGCCAAAGATTCCCTGCAAACCAAGAACGAACTCGCCGAACTGCTTAAATTGCAGCTTCTGCGTACGTCGGAAATGGAAGCGCGGGCCCAAGCCGACGCCACGGAAAATGTCTGGCGCTTTGCCGATGTCATGGGGCCGGACTTTAAGCCGGAGTCATTGCCGAAATTCGCGGCGTTCTTTGATCGTGTCGTAGGGACCGAAGGCGCCGTCATCGACCCCGCCAAGGAGAAGTGGAATCGTCCGCGGCCGTATATATTCAGCGACCTCGTCAAACCTGTGGTCGCGACGCCGAAATCGGGTTCCTATCCCTCGGGTCACGCGACGGCGGGCACGATGATGGGTGTGGTGCTGTCCAACATGGTGCCCGAGCGCCGCGCCCAGATCATGGCGCGCGCGTGGGAATTTGGCGAAAATCGCCTCGTCGGCGGCGTTCATTACCGGTCTGATATTGAGGCCGCGCGTATCTCCGGAATGCTGATCGTAGCCGAGATGATGAAGAGGCCCGATTTCAAAGCAGGGTTCGAGCCGGCGAAAAAGGAGCTGCGCAGCGCACTCGGTCTTGCAGCTGAGCCGTCACGTTAGGAAGCCTCACCGCGACAGTATGTGCGCTTGCCAGATGGAACCAATCCGGCTTTTTCCCGTTCTATCCGTCGTCGTAATTTTCGGGAGAAATGTCATGCTGAAAAAGATACTGCCTGTTCTGCTTCTCGCAGCCGCACCTGCGGCTTATGCGGCGCCCGCTTCTGACATTCCGCCGGGCTCCCTTTTACATGCCGAGATGTGCTTCGGGTGGCGGTTGTCGGAAA
The DNA here is from genome assembly GCA_903896775.1 of uncultured bacterium. Taxonomy (GTDB): domain Bacteria; phylum Pseudomonadota; class Alphaproteobacteria; order Rhodospirillales; family Rhodospirillaceae; genus SHVO01. The sequence goes on along the minus strand of CAITZE010000301.1, from coordinate 206 downwards.
GCCAAACCTGGCTATGCGTGGACGAGATGCGCAACGCCGCGTCGGACGCGGACCGCGAAGCCGTGGCGCGGCGCTATTATCCCGACTACCGCCTGCCGCCCGGCGCGCCTGACGATGGCTTCGGACGGCCGCCCCGGAACCCAAATTTCAAATGACATAACGCTTAAAACGAGACGGCCCTCTCATTTCTGAGAGGGCCGTGTTGG
>CAITZE010000300.1 GCA_903896775.1 uncultured bacterium | reverse complement strand
CCGAACGCCACGGCCTTGCCGGCGATCACATGCATCAGCGGACCGCCTTGAAGACCGGGGAAAATGGCCGAGTTGATCTTCTTACCCATATCCTCGTCGTTGGACAGGATCATGCCGCCGCGCGGACCGCGCAGCGTTTTGTGTGTCGTGGTAGTGACCACATGGGCATGAGGCAGCGGGCTCGGATGAACCCCTGCGGCAACCAAGCCGGCAAAGTGCGCCATGTCCACCATCAGGAACGCCCCGACAGATTCAGCAATGGCACGGAAGGCTTTGAAGTCGATTACGCGCGAATAGGCCGAGCCGCCGCAAATAATAAGCTTGGGATTATGTTCCTTAGCCAAGCTTTCGACCTGATCCATGTCGATGTGGCCGTCTTGTTGACGGACACCGTAGCGGATCGGATTAAACCACTTGCCCGACATGCTGGGCGCCGCGCCATGCGTAAGGTGGCCGCCTGAGGCGAGATCCATGCCCATGATGGTGTCGCCAGGTTTTACCAGCGCGAGGAATACGGCTTCGTTGGCTTGGCAGCCGGCGTGGGGCTGAACGTTGACGAAGTTACAATTGAACAACTTCTTCGCGCGTTCGATGGCGAGCGTTTCAGCAATATCGACGAATTCGCAGCCGCCGGAGTAGCGCTTGCCCGGATAACCTTCGGCGTATTTGTTTGTGAGAACGCTGCCGACCGCTTCCAGCACCGCACGGCTGACAATGTTCTCAGAAGCGATCAGTTCGATCTGTGACTGCTGACGATCCAGTTCCTTGGTGATGGATTCCATCACGGCTGGGTCGGCTTCGGCCAGGCTCTTGCTGAAGAAAGCGGAAGATACGGGGCGATCCATAATAAGCGATGTCCTCTGCTGCTTTATTGCGGCTGTTGTCTAGCCGAGTTTTTCCACGCGGCGGGCATGACGCCCGCCTTCAAATTCGGTTGTGAAGAATGCTTTGAGTATGTCGTGGGCCGTCTGTGGCGGCGTGCTGCGCGCGCCAAGAGCCAAGACGTTGGCATCATTATGCTGACGCGCGAGCTTCGCGGTCGCCTCGTCTTGAACAAGTGCGGCGCGTAAACCCGCATGACGGTTCACAGCGATGGAGATTCCAATGCCGCTGCCGCAGATCGCAACACCGGCTTTGGCTTTGCCGTCGGCGATGCTTTGCGCGAGCGCATGTCCATAATCGGGATAATCGACAGAGTCCGTCGTCGCCGGGCCGAGATCGAGAACCTTGAAACCGAGCTGGCCGAGATCGCTTTTAAGCGTCGCCTTCAGCTCCACGCCGGCGTGGTCGCTGGCGATGGCGATCGTTTCTCCAGGCTGGGCGAGCAGCTTTTCAGACATACCAATAACGACCTTGTATATGTGTGCGAGCGAGGGAATACCACATATCGCAGGCCTGTGCCAATGAGACACAAGGAATTGGATTTATTGGAAAATTCTGACGTTTGGGCCCTATGGGGCGGCATTCTTGCGCAAGGCCGCCTTTAGCTTGCGCAGAGCGTTCATCTTCAGGGAGTACGGGCTGGCATGGGCCGAACCCACGACGCAGACTTCGACATTGCTGATCGGGTCCAGCGCCGACACTTTGACGGCATTGCCGATGACCTTGACCTCGAACAGCACTTCACCCAATTCGGGATCGAAAGCGGGGTCGTTATTCATGACGGCTTAATTTCAACACCGCTGAGTTTGACTTGAGTTTGAGCAGGCGCGCGACCACTCTACTGCTCCATTATATCACAGCCGCAGGAGCGAGACGATGAGCGCCGTCAAAATTCTCGCCAAGATGACGGCGATATTTATTGTGGGCGTGGCGCTGATCACAGCGTTCCTTTGGATTTCCGCCCGGCGGTCGTTGCCGCAGCTCGACGGCGAGTTGCACGTCGCAGGCCTTGCCGCGCCCGTCACCATTACCCGCGATACCCACGGCATTCCGCTGATCACCGCGCAGTCGGAAGACGACGCCTATTTCGCGCTGGGCTATGTCCATGCACAGGATCGCCTGCTGCAAATGGAACTCATGCGCCGTCAGGGCCAAGGGCGGCTGTCAGAGCTGATCGGCATTCACGGTGTCGACGCCGATAAATTCATGCGCACGCTCGGCGTTTATAAACGCGCCGAAGAGGATTTGCGTGGTCTCGATCCCGCCACGCAACGCGAACTTGAACGCTATGCGGCGGGCGTCAATGTTTGGCTCGGCGAAGGCCACCCCTTGCCTATCGAGTTTCAAATCCTTTTCATAAAGCCCGAGCCTTGGCGGCCGGCAGACTCGATGGTCTGGCAGAAGCTCATGGGGCTTCAGCTCTCGGGCAACTGGGACAGTGAGCTGTTGCAGGCGGCATTGATCGCAAAGCTAGGTGCTGCAAAAGCAGCCGCTCTGACTCCCGACCCAAAACCCGACGATCCGGTGACAATGCAGCAGCACGCCGCCCTTTATGAGGGCCTCAATCTCGCGCGTCTGCAAACGGCCATGACCAACGTGATTCAGCCTTCGTCGGCGTCTAACGCTTGGGTGATCGACGGCGCGCATACGCAATCGGGTAAACCTATCGTCGCCAATGATCCGCATTTGGCATTTCAAATGCCGATCATCTGGTACTACGCCGGCATCGATACGCCGACGTTAAAACTCTTCGGCGCGACAGTGCCTGGCGTTCCCTTCCATCTTCTTGGACACAATGAGCATGTGGCCTGGGGCATCACCACACCTGAAAGCGATACCAGCGATCTATTCATTGAACAGCCTTCCGCCGACGGTAAATCCTACGATACGCCCGAAGGCCCGAAGTCCTTCGATACCCGCACCGAAGTTATCAATGTGCGCTTCTCGCATCCCGTCGCCCTCACCGTGCGCGAAACGCGTCATGGTCCGGTGGTCAGCGATATTCTTGAGCCCGATGAAGTTCCATCGGACGTTGCCGTTGGACATCATGTGCTCGCGTTATCGCACGCGCTCCTTCAGCCCGACGACCGCACCGGCGACGGCGTTTACCGTATGAACCGCGCGACGAGTGCCGCGAATTTTATCGAAGCGATCAAATCATTCCATGCGCCCGAGCAGAACATGATGTTCGCAGATACGGATGGCGCCATTGGTTATTACGCGCCCGGCCGCGTTCCCATCCGCAAAGCCGGCGACGGCAGCGTGCCGGTGCCGGGTTGGACCGGCGAGTACGATTGGACGGGATGGATTCCCTTTGAGAATTTGCCACATGAGATCGCACCGGCGAACGGCATTCTGATCAACTCAAACAACAAGATGGTGCCCGATGATTATCCATATCTGATCGCAGCGCATTGGCTGAGCGCTTACCGCGCGGCGCGTATCGAAGAACTGGTGCGCACGGGCGTCGCGGCAACACCGGCATCCACAGAAGCCGTTCAGCAAGATGTGGTGTCGGGAATGGAGCGCGAGCTGTTACCGCTCCTGCTCGCGCGCATGACCCCGCAGACCGACCAACATCGCGCCATTCTCGATATGCTGAAAGCCTGGAACGGAGATATGAGCCGCGAACGCCCCGAGCCTTTGATTTTTGCGCTCTGGATGGAAAAACTAAAGGACCGAATCCTCAGCGACGACCTCGGCGAGCTTTACCGCAAGTTCGGCGGCGCACACCCCGAAGTGCTTCGTCGTATTCTGACAACGGATACCGCGTGGTGCGACGACATCCGCACGCCGCAAACCGAAACCTGCGAACAGCAGGTGGCAGGTGCTTTCGGCGATGTCATGGTCTGGCTTGACGCCCACAAGATCACCGACGCCACCAACATTCATTGGGGCGATTATCATCGCGCCAGCTTCGGCCACCTTCTGTTTCAGAATTTCCCCGGCATCACGACATTGGGCAGCCGCGTTCTTGCCAGTAGCGGCGACGACTACACCGTCAATCGCGGATCATTCACGCCCTCCACGGCGCGTGTGCCCTTCCGCCATTTCCACGGCGCGAGCCTGCGTGCGGTTTATGACCTCGCCGACCTCGCCCATTCGCAATTTGCTCTGGCCGGCGGCCAGTCCGGGAACATGGCCTCGCCTTATTATGGCGACCTGCTGGAATCCTGGCGCGATGGGAATTATTTCCAGGCGGCTACCGCCGCACAAGGCACGCATAAACTGACGTTGCAGCCTGCGAATTAGCTATTCGTAACGAAGCGCGGTGACCGGTTGCGCACGAGCGACAAGGAGTGCATGTCCCGCGACAGTAACGATGGCGATCACAATGGCTACCATCGATGTACCGATAAATATCCATGGCGAGAGCGCAATGTGATCCGCAAACCCCTGGAGCCAGCGCTTCAACAAGAAGTATGCGGTCGGCCAAGCAACCATGTTGGCCCACAATACCGGCTTGGTGAACTGCCATAAAAGGAGCTGTAATACATCGCTATTCCGTGCTCCCATTGCTTTACGCACACCGATTTCCTTTGTGCGTTGCTCAGCTAGCAATGCAGAGAGCCCAAAAAGGCCTAGTGCCGCGATGAAAATGGTTACTAATGCCATGCTCGCCAATATCAACATTTGCCGCGTCAGGTCGCGGTATCGATCTTCCACTGATTGATTGAGAAACGTGCGCGTAATGGGACGGGGATCTCCAAACTTCTTCCATGCGGCGTCAATCGCCGCCACAGTCTCAGGCACATTATCTTTGGCTAGTTTAACGGTGAGAATACGATTCTGCCGTGGATCAATCCAAAAAATTTCCGGCGGAGTGGCATCCTGAACCGTGCCTTTGGAAAAATCGGGCACCACGCCGATGATTTCTGACGCACGGTCATCTGTGAAATTCATTCCATTAAGATCTGCTTTAGATGGGGGCTTCTGGCGTTGCCAACGGATGGATTGACCTACAGCGGCGAATGGTGTGGCGTATCCCAGTTCGCGCATGAGCGATTCGTTGATGATCACCGGCGGCTGTCCCGGCGATTCTGTGTCAGCCGGCGCGGAATCGCTCCCGAAATACGGCGAAAATAGCCGCCCAGCTAGAGGCTCAATTCCGAAAAGTTCGAAATAACCAAAGTTGATGATTGTCATCCTTGGATTGATGATGTGGCCGTCGGGTGCCATCGCCTTGGTAGGTCGGAATTTCTTTAAGACTGAGAATAAAGAGCAGGCCGATTTAGTCACACCCGGCAATTTACGAACTTCTGACGTGAAGGCCGTTTCGCACGGCGTCGTAATCTCCATGACCTGGTCTTTGTCAAAGCGGAGACTTTCATTCATGGCGTAGCGCAGCTGCGCGTAGACAGTTGCTACGACGACGGCAACTGCAATCAATACCGAAAACTGAGCGATGACCAGAAACCTTCGCGGCCCAGTTTTACGAGGATTTTCCTTCAATCCCTTAAGTACTCGCATCGGCCTAAACGCCGACAACACAACAGCCGGATAAGCGCCCGCCGCAAATCCCACCCCAGAAACGGTTATTGCAATTCCCGCGATGAACAGCGGATTGAAGCCAAACGATATACTCCGTCCGAGCAGAGCGTTGAAGCTGGGTAGTATCAGATTGGCGCAGATCAATGCCAAGGTCATGGCGGCTGCTACGTAGAAGACGGCCTCGCAAATAAACTGCCAGAAGAGATGCCGACGTTCTGCTCCGGATATCTTACGTACTCCGATCTCGATAGCGCGGCGCGTCGCAGTTTCAGTTGCTAAATTGATGAAGTTGATATTGGCGACCATCAGGATCAATAAGCCTACCAGGAGAATGCCCAAGGCTGTGACTGGGTCACCTGCTGGTTTCTGGGAGAAGTTGCGTTCGAATTTTACGGGACTGGTGTTACGTAAATGAACTGCAGCAATCGGCGCAGCGTAAAGTCTCAATTTAAAGGTAGGCTGAGTAAATTCCTGCCGCCGTTCACTGAGATCAACAACCGCGCGTGAGAATGTTTCCGGCGATGCCCCCTTCTTGAGCTGAGCATAAGTAAAGGCGACCGGCGGGACGGCACCCGAAGCCGGGTTAAAGGCCGATATGCGGCTCAAACGGGAACTCGCTGTAACGCCGGACTCGATAATGGAAAAATTCATATGCGTGTTGGACGGAAAATCCTCCATCACCGCTGTAATACGCATGGAGTCTTTTCGGTTGAACTCTATCGTTTTGCCCAACACATCGTCGGTGCCGAAGTATTTCCGCGCGACGCCGCGCGTAATGATCACGCTATTAGGCTGTTGTAATGCTGAAGCTTGATCGCCCGCGATTAGCGGGAGTTTCAAAACATCGAATAGGTCCGGATCGGCTGAAAAGATCTGTTCTTGGAATTCGATGTCGCCTTGACGAATACTCACCGAATCTCCAGCCAGCCGGACAACTTTCTCGACGCCAGGAATTTCACTTTCGATCATCTGCTTCACATAGGGCGGTACAAAGTCGAGATCATCGACATCTGTCGCGAAACTGCTCGTCATAGACACAAGCATCGTACGCTCGTGATCAGGCAGCCATTTGTCGTAGGAAAACTCATCGCGCACGAATAGCGCGATAAGCAGCGCGGCCGTAAATCCCACGGCGAGGCCGACGATGTTGATGGCGGCATATAATCTGTTCCGCACTAAATTCCGCAGCGCCGCCGCGAGATAATTTTGGAACATGCCTGAATTCCCCCCCAATTGGGTGCTACCGCTGCCGTGGTGTTGCCGCCGCCCTCTATCGGCTCCGGCGGTTCATCCATGACCGATCCTAATCAAGGCGCCGCCGACCAGGACGCCGCGGCTCAAGGTGCTCAGGAAGCCAAAGACCAAAAGCAATTCGAGCAAGTGGCGCAGGAGTTGAAGCAAACCATCAGCGGCGTGCCTGATCTGGCGCCCCTGGCCAACAGTTTGATGGTGGACAACACGCCCGAAGGCATCCGCATCCAGATTATGGATCAAGACAAAGTCGACATGTTCTCACCCGGCAGCGCCAATCTTTTCCCGCGCAGCAAGGATCTGTTGGCGCAGGTCGCGAAGGTGATCCGCAAAATGCCCAATAAGATCAGCATCACCGGCCATACCGATCCCTCCAATGCGGTTGACCCTTCGGGTTATACCAATTGGGAGTTGTCCTCCGACCGTGCGCTCGCGACCCGGCGTGCGCTGTTGGAAGGCGGTATGGATGACCGGCAAATCAATAAGGTTGTTGGCGTCTCTGATCGCGAACCCGTTGATAAGGGGCAAATCCGCTCGCCGCGAAACCGGCGCGTGTCGATCGTTCTGTTGCGGGCCGATAATACCAAAACTGAGGATTTCGACCGCTTGCCGCGTTTCCTTGAGAAGGCCAGCGCGACACAGCCTACGGATGCGGCGACGGGCGAAAGCCTCGAACCGGCGCCAAAACCCTGATTAGAGGTTACAAAATGGCGACGAGTTGGACTTGCCAGAGCGCCCCCCGCCCGCCATTCTAAGCCCTTAGCATGGACCAGACCCCACTCAAGCGTCCGCAATTCTTCTTCACCACGGCGCCGCTGCCGTGTCCCTATTTGCCTGACCGCCTGGAACGCAAGCTCGTCACCGAACTCTCTGGGCCCGGCGCCGAGACGCTGCATGAAGCGCTCGCCCGTTCCGGCTTCCGCCGCAGCCACTCGATTGCCTATGCCCCGGCCTGCCCTGGCTGCAAGGCTTGCGTACCCGTGCGCGTGGTCGCGAAGGATTTCAAACGCCGGCGTTCTCTCAGCCGGCAGTGGAAACAGAATCAGGATCTGATCGCGATCAAGGTCCCTGCCCGCGCCACCACCGAACAATACGAATTGTTTGCGCGCTATCAGCAATCGCGCCACGCCGGCAGCGATATGGCGCTGATGGGCTTTTACGAATACAGCGCGATGGTGGAAGACAGCCCCATCGACACGTTCCTAGTCGAATACCGCGACCGTGCCGGTGTGCTGACCGCCGTCTGCCTTACCGACCGCACGACCGACGGCCTCTCGGCTGTTTACAGTTTTTTCGAAGCCAATGGTGTGCGCGACGGCCTTGGCAATTACGTCGTGCTGTGGCTGATCGAACAGGCGCGCAGACTGAATCTCCCCTACGTGTATTTAGGCTATTGGATCAGCGACAGCGCCAAGATGGCCTACAAGGCCCGCTTCCAACCCTTGGAAACCTTGGGCGCCAGCGGCTGGGCACCTCTTTTGGTCACGGACCGCGAGGCTATCGCGCACGGACTAGAGCCGGCTTTATAAAGCCGCTCGTAGGGTGCCAACCCTCCATTTTCTCCTGCGCATTTTCTCTTGTGTAACAATCTGAAAACCATTTGAGTGGGCACGGCTTGTTAACTGGGTTGGGGGCTCATGAAGACTACGAGCCGTTTTGAATCCGTCGTTCGCTTTGGGATTATCGCACTGGGCCTTTACCTGGTGGCGGCGACCGTCATCCTTTATCTGCAGATCGCGCGCGTACGCGACGCCCAGAAGTGGGTCGATCACACCCATGACGTGCGCTACGCCCTGCAGGATTCACTGACGTATCTTCTCGATGCCGAGTCCGCGCAACGCGGGTATCTGCTCACCAAAAACGATATTTATTTGAACGACTATTTTGCCGCCGTCACACGGCTGCACGACGAAATCAAAGAAGTTCAAGATCTGGTAACCGACAACCCTATGCAGCGTTCGCGCGCAGACGGGTTGAACCGTATCATCAATGATAAAATCGATCAGCTCAAAGACGGCATCGGCCAAAACAAGGATATAGATATCTCGGCCGCGACCGAGGATTACCGGTCGGGTGCTACGCGCGCTGCTGCAAATGCCATTCGCTCGACCGTCGATCAGATGCTTGACGAAGAAGAACGGCTTTTCAAGGTCCGCTCCACCGAGATGGAGGAGATGACGCAGCTCACGATCTTGCTGTTCGGCGCGCTGCTGGCGCTTTTTGCCGGCGTCATGGGGGCTTACTTCATGCTGGCCAACCGCAACATGGCAATCCGCAGCGCCATGCTGATGGAACTTACCGAAGCCAACGCCAAGACCGAACGCGCCGATAAATTCAAAGGAGATCTGTTAAATTATCTTGGCCGCGTTCTACATGAACCGCTGAGTAAAGTGATGACCAACACCGACATGCTGTTGCTGCGCGCCGAAAATAAACTGCCGGAAAACGACCAAAAGATCGTCACTGAAATTCGCGCGAGTGTGCGCTTCCTGCTTTCGCTCGCCACCAACTTCCTGCACATCGGTCGCTTGCAAGCCGGAAAGCCTTTGTATCTTGAAGAAGACGACGTAAATTTGGCCGACGTCCTGCGAGACGTTGTCGGAATGGTTGGCGGTTACGCGGCTAAGGTTGGGATAACCCTGCGACAATCTGCGCCATTCGAACGCGCTTTGATTCGCTGCGACAAACAAAAGCTAAGACAGATTCTTCTAAATCTTTTGGACAACGCCATAAAAAATACGCCGTCCGGTGGGAATATCGAGCTTACTGCTGCGCAAGTCGCAGATGGCGCAATCACTGTGACAGTGCGCGACACGGGGCCGGGGATCTCGCCGGAGCGGCTCAAACAAGCGAACATTCCCTTCGCCCAAATCGACGACATGTCCACGCGGCAGGAACAGGGCATTGGACTTGGTTTACCGATGGCGCTCGGTTTTGCGCAAGCGCACGGCGGTACATTGGAAATCACCAGCGACGAACACGGCACAACAGCCGTGCTTACGCTGCCGGCCAACCGCGTGATTAGGGTGTTTGAGCCGGCTTAAGTTTTGGCGGCTGCATCCAGCAATGCCAACTCTTCGCGGTACATGCGCTGCATCTGTCCAGGCATAAGCAGTTTTTCGAGAAAGCCGGCAAAACCAGGCTGACTTGCCCAAACCGTCTCGATTGTAACGCACGTGATTGTCGACGTTTGCGCCGTTACCGTAAACGTCGTTACGAGGCCGGTATCCATATCGGTTTCTGTCAGGATCGTACCCGCCTGAGGCTCAGCGACAATCATGCGCAGAGTCTGCGTCTTGCCAAAGAACCGCGTGGCGACCTTTAGCTCTGTGCCCGCACCTTGGCCGCCTTTCGTGATTTCAAGGCTTGGAAAATATTTTGGCGGCAGAATGCGACGGTGCGCATCGCGGTAGTCGGTCAAAAT
>CAITZE010000299.1 GCA_903896775.1 uncultured bacterium | reverse complement strand
CATCGTCGACAACCCGGGCGGTTTACCCGAACCGCCCGGGCTTACTTTTCCCCCAAAATCCGGCCTTCCGCTTGTAATCAACCGGGTCACCAAAACGTGACCGCTTAGGCCCCTTGGCGGCCCCTTCGCGCAGGCCCGCCAGATTGACTTCAGGGGGGCAGTGTTTCACTCTGTCTGCCGCGCTCGGTCGTGCAACTTGCCAGGGAGGCAGTCATGCGCAATTTCGTGAAATCCCCCGTAAAATCAGCCCACTTTAAATCAATCGTCGCCGCCAGTTTCGCCTTCGGACTTTTCATGCAGGCCCACGCCGCTCACGCGGTGGTCACCGTCATGGGCCAGGGCATGGCGCAGAACTGTTATGAAACAGCGCTCGCGTTGTCGCTCGGGTTCCCAGCGCCGGATCTGGTTTACACCGGCTCGCTGATCGATCCCAAACCCATCGATGTCTGCACGCTCGCCATCGCCAACGAGCAGCTGGTGGGCCACGACCTCGCCGGCACTTACGTCAATCGCGGCGTGTTGTATTTCCTGGGCGGCGATTACGTCACCGCTTTGCGCGACTTCGATCAGGCCGTTGCGACCGATGGCACGATTGGGGAATCCTATGCCAATCGCGGTGCGGCTTTGGTGGCTTTGCACCAATGGGCGCCCGGCTTGGAAGCTTTGAGCAAAGGCCTTGAACTCGGCTCCAGCGAACCCGAGAAGTCCTATTACAACCGTGCCATCGCCAATGAAGAATTGGGCAAGGTGAAAGACGCCTATTACGACTACACCAAAGCCGCCGAGTTGAAAGGCGATTGGGACGCCCCCAAAGTCCAGCTGACGCGCTTTACGGTGAAGCGGAAAACGGGAACTTAAAACCCGCTCAGACTGCACGCTCATTCAAACGCCCACGGCGAAACCCGCTGTGGGCGTTTTGCTTTGCGGGCTTTTGAGTAAAGCGCTCCTTCGTTCATAATTCGGCAAGGCGTCTGGGCTAGGCTCTCGCGTATGAAAAACCTGAACCTTCGCACCCTCCGCCTTTCCGCCCTGGCCCTCGGTCTGCTGTCCGCCAGCATGTTTGTGGCGGGCTCCGCCCAGGCGATTTGCTCATGCTCCTGCGTCGAGGGCCGGCCCAAGGCCGTCTGCACCACCAGCCTGGAAAAGCCCCCGATCTGCCCGGCCCGCGTCTGCAATGCCAACGCCGCGGTCGAGAAACCGAACACCCCGGCCATGCCAGGGGCTAGCAACTGCACCATCGAGCAGAAGCTGAACCCGGTGACCCACGCCATCGAGCGTGAGAAGGTCTGCAAGTAGGCTGCGGCCTGCTTTTCCATCTCCTTCCGTTGTCCCGCCCCATAACACCTTAAATCTGCGCATATAAATTCGTGCGGAGATTAGCGTATTTATTCTCCGCATAACGTGCGGAGAATAGGGCTGGCCTTTGCGGACAATCTCCTGCATATTCTCCGCATGATTTGCGGAGAATAAAGCTAGGAATTCCGCCAATGTTCATCTGGGAAAATGAGAGCTGGCCGCGCTTCACCTGGGACCGCCAAAGCCTGGAACGGCCCCTGGTCGAGGTTCACCGCAAGCAAGCGGTGCTGCTCGCGCGCATGGAAGGGGCGGGGCCGGTCTCTTTATTATCGTCGGCAGAGCCGGATGGCCTGGCCGATATGCCCCCCGAAATTACCCCTGAAATTGCCCCCGAAATTGCCCAAGACATCGCGCGCGGGTTTCGGGATCCGTTAACGCCCCTGCGCCTCGCAGTCTGGCATCAAGCGCTGTTCCCGGGAACCGGCACCCTCTGGCGCACCGATGATCGCACGGGCGCGCCGCCGGTGGAGCGGCTGGAGCTGGAGATGACCGTGTTCCTGCATTGGTTCAATACCACCCAGCCGGTGGACCTGATCCTGAAAGCCGGGCTCGCGCATTTGTGGTTTGTGACCATTCACCCCTTCGACGACGGCAATGGCCGCATCGCGCGGGCGATCGCGGACATGACCCTGGCGCGGGCCGATGAATCCCCACAACGGTTCTACAGCATGTCGGCGCAAATCCGCCGTGAGCGTGACGACTATTATGCCGCGCTGGAAGCCGCCCAGCGCGCCACGACTGATATCACCGACTGGCTGACGTGGTTCCTGGGCTGCCTCGCGCGCGCCATCGACGGCGCACAAACCACATTGGCTGGCGTGATGCAGACCTCGCGTTTCTGGGATCAGCACCGCGGCGTGGCCTTCAACGACCGCCAGCGGAAAGTTCTGGCGCTGTTGCTGGAGGACTTCGAGGGCAAGCTGACGACGTCCAAATGGGCCAAGCTGACGCAGTCCTCGCAAGACACCGCTTACCGCGACATCCTCGATCTCATCGCCAAAGGCATTCTGGCCAAGGAAGACAGCGGCGGGCGCAGTACCAACTATAGGATGCTCTAGCGCAAGAACTATCCACCGCGCAGATGCGTTTCATAAGGGAGGGCGCCCCTTGTAAGGGGGGCCATGCCCCAATAGCCGCGCCGCGGCGATTGTCACTTTAAGGAGCCACCCATGACCAACGCCAAACAGGATCTGAAGCAGCATATCGCCATCGACGAAAAGGCCAAACGCGGCCAGGCCGATGTTGCCAAGGCCAACGCGAAAGACGCGGGCAATGCGCAAGCGCAGCAGGAACACGTTGGCACCCCTCCTGCTCGCCGAAGCGCTGGTGGAGAACGTGGCGGCATCCTCGCGCAAACTCATCGCCTTTCAATCGAGCCGCATGGGCTCCAACGCCGAGGCGGCGTCGCCCGGCTATTACGCCTACCGCGCCTCGAAAGCGGCTCTGAACAAGATCACCGGTTCGCTCGCCACGGAATTACGCCCCCGCGGCATCACCGTGGTGACGCTGCATCCCGGTTGGGTGCGTACCGACATGGGTGGGGCCAATGCCGATATCTCGGTCGATGAATGCGTCGATGGACAACAGGCGTTCTTCTGTACGGTATCGCTCAAACAGACCGGCGGCTTTTATAGCTATGACGGGCGCGCGATTGCCTGGTAATGCCGCGCACACAGCGTAACGGTTGCCGCGTTGCGTCGGTGATCGCGCAATGATCCCGCAACGAAACAGTCATTAAATTACCCGACAGCACGCCCGAATAGGGCTCGCGCTCTGGGTGGTGTCGGACCATACTTGCGCTATGAAGTCTGTCGCTTTGCGATAGGCCATTGGACGATGCAGTTGGCGCTTCGCGCCCGTACGCAACGGCTAGCTACCCCTCGCGGAGGCTGCCGATTGTCTAGGGACTTAACAATGAATGCGATTCCGAGCGACACCATTACGTGCCCGAAATGCAGCCGCAGCGGCAGCGTCTCGTGGGACGTCCAGTCGCCCGGCGTGAAGAACGAACATATGCGCAGCGAGATTCAGGAGTTGTCGGAAGGTTTCGCGGCTTTGGATCGTAATGGGAGGGACAACCTCCAGATTATCTGCCAAACCTGCCGCACGACGGTTGAGCGCGCAGAGCACGAACACGAGCTTGAAAAGAAGAAGGCCTAAAGGCCCAAATGCGAGAGAAAGGGTAACGAGAATCTACGCGGGGGATATGTGAGCCAAGGAGAAGATATTCATGGAAACCACATGGAAAAATACCGCCTCAGGTTCTGTAAAAACACGCGCGCTTAAGGTTAATGCCGTGCCGCCACGGCCGGTTGAGACCCGCTTTCCCCATCATGCTTTCGCCGCCCCCTTTGGCGATGCGCATATGCGCAAACGCAAAATCACGCAGCTGAAAACCATTGTCGCCTTGACGCCGCCGGGGCCTGTGCGCTTCGTTCTGAAAGGCGCGCTGGCGGAAGAGCAAGCCGCCATCGCAGCACTTGATATGGATGCGCCGGATGAACATGCGCCGCACGAAATAGTCGTCACACCCGACACCACGCCGGAGAAGGCCTTGCAGATAGCGTACCTGACCGGCCGCGACTTGCGCGCCGCCGGCACGTCGATGGAAGAGTTCGTGATGTATCTCAATCAGAGAATTTTAAACGCCTATAGCGGCGCCGATGTGCTGCCGTTCCTGCGCGTGGGCTTTGCCGCCGGGTATTTCAGAAAGCCGATGCCGGATGCAAAACGCATCGCCGCGCGTGTTCCGGCACCGGGTGAGCCTGCGAAAAAACGCGGACGCAAGCCGGGCAGTGCGGTGCCGGCATAAATACCCGGCAAGAAATCCTAGACGAAACAAACCTTATTCGTCGTGATTACCACGTGCTTCGCGGATTCGTGCTTAGCGGATTCCGCCGGTCACGCAGTTCGGTTGAGAGGTGGGGCATCCCGCGTTTTGCATGCCGTTGACACCCGGATTACCGGGAATGGTCGGCACCGATGTGCCCGCAACACCACTGCCGGGATTGGGGATCGCCGTGCCAGGCGCGCCCGCCACGGGCGGCGTTCCGGTGAGAGGCGGCGTATAAAGGTTCGGCGTGCCGGGCAGGTTTGGCGTGTTGGGTAAATTCGGCGTCGGCGAAGCGAGGCTGGCGCCTGTCGACGGCGATGTATACGTGCCGTTGGGATAGATGGTCGACGGCGCGCCCGGATTGACCACATTGGGCAACGAGCCCGGCACGGTTCCCGGTAACATGTTGGCACTCGGAACACCGCCCGGCGACGATCCGCCCGCAGCGACACCAACCGACGATCCCGGCACGCTGCTGTTCACGGAACTGCCCGCAGCGCCCGCGCTGCCTGTGGGGCCGGCGCTTCCCCCGACGGCAGCACCGGCAGTAGCCGCGGCATAAGCCGAAACGGGAAGTGCCGCGACAACACAGGCGAAAGCGAAAGATTGCAATACAGAGCGGGACATAAAAGCCTCCATTCTAAAAACACGGAAAGCGCGTGTAGTTAGAATGCGGGAGGCGGCGATATGTTTCGTTGTCAGCCGTGTATCATACAATCTTGCAATGTATGAGCGCGTCTTCGTCGATCTGATACACCGCGCACATGCGGTGATAACCGTCGGCGACAATCACCTTGCCGAGGATGGGTTCGCGCACCAACAGGATCGGCGGCAGCTTATGGCCGTTGGCGATTTTGGCGCGGTCGCGTTGCACATGCGAGTTACTGACGCCGAGCAACGACAACTGCGAAGCGCGGAAAATGTCCTTCGCTTTGTACTCGGTCACGATGGCGTTCTTCAGCTTGGCGATGGTTTTGGCGACGCGCTTTTTGTCGTAAACGAGGCTGAGGTATGAGCGCGCGGCGGCGTAGTCGTGTTTCTCCACATCCTTCATCCAGGTGATTTCGGCGAGTTTTGCTTTTGACATGAGTGCCTCTGTGACCGGGTGAAAGCGATTGCGAATGAATTGTAGTCGCTGAGCCGTACCTGATTATATGTGGCCGGGCCGATTTTCCTCATGCTACATAAAAGCGGTTATCGATTGTTAGGGGAAATGCGATGCGCCGCCGCCGTTTACACACCGAACATCACGCCACCGAGCGCATCGGCTGGCTGCGCGCGGCGGTGTTGGGCGCCAACGACGGCATTGTCTCGACAGCCTGCCTGATCCTGGGCGTGGCGGCTGCTGCCGCGGCACCACATGATATCTTTGTCGCCGGCATCGCCGGGCTGACGGCGGGCGCGGCCTCCATGGCCGCCGGGGAATATGTGTCGGTGAGTTCGCAGCTCGATTCCGAACAGGCCGACCTCGCGCGCGAGAAAGAGGAACTCGCAGAGAACCCGAAGTTCGAGTTGGACGAGTTGACGCAGATCTACGTCGAGCGCGGCGTCGAACAATCGGTGGCTCACGAAGTCGCCAAACAACTCACGGCGAAAGATGCACTCGCCGCTCATGCGCGCGACGAGTTGGGAATCTCAGCCGTCACCACCGCGAAGCCTTTGCAGGCGGCGATGGCGTCGGCGTCATCGTTCTCGACCGGCGCTGCGGTGCCGCTCTTGATGGTGATCGTCGCGCCGCAAAGTCTGTTGGTGCCGATTGTCGCGGCGGCTTCGCTGGTCGCACTCGCGATACTCGGTGCTGTGGGGGCCAAGACCGGCGGCGCTGCGATATTGCAAGCCACGGTGCGCGTGACGTTCTGGGGCGCGGTCGCTATGGCGGTGACCGCCGGCATCGGACGCCTGGTGGGCGCGGCGGTTTAGTACGCCGCCTTTCTTGAACGCGCCGTTTTGCTTTCACTAAGCTTTCAAATCGCGCGTTTTGGCCACGATATTTCAGGCTTTCATCAGCTTTGCGGAAATACAAACACCGCGATGGTGTTCGTGCTTGTTCGCCGCGCCAATTTTGTTAGCGTGACTGCGGGGGAGTTGTTTCAGGAAGCCTTATGTCCCTGTCCAGCTCGATTTCGTCGTTCTTGCCGTGGCAAGTTGAGTCTCTTTCACGGGGCCGCAAAGCCGGTGCCGTCATTGTCGAACCAGCGCCGCTGATATTCGCGGAGGCTTCTGATTCCGGCAGCTCGCAATTTGTCTTCACGCATATTCCGAAAACCGGCGGGCTGACCTTGCGCGCGGCCCTTGCCACTGTTGCGGCTTTCAAAGGCTGGACGTGGGAGGAAATGCTGGGCGCGCCGGTGGATGCTGTGGCCGCTTATCATGCGCGTGCGCCAGAGCGTTTGCGCGCGGCGCGGTTTGTCTGGGGGCATTTGCCTTTTGGTCTGCACGATCCGCGCATGCCGCATGTGACGCTACTGCGCGATCCGGTCGAATTGATCCTGTCGCATTATGCGATGGGGGTTGCGCGCGGTCATCTTGAGATGGGCACGCCCTTGGCCGCATTGTTTGCGGACAATATTTGCGTCGATAATCCGCAGACGCGCCTGCTCTCCGGTTTGCCGGCCAAATTGAATCCCGGCAGCGTGTGCGATCAGGCGACCTTCGAGCTTGCGCGCGCCAATCTCGCCACGCATTACATGCTGGCGGCGGATATGGCGCGCTTCGACGATTTCCTGGCCGTGATGCTGGCGGTGTTACGCGCACCGCCGCTTTTGTATTTTCGCCGCAATATCCGCGCCGTGGATTTCCCCGACGGTCTCGCGCAGTCCTTCACCGCCGAAGCCGAAGCCCGCGCGCAGTTCGACATGGCGTTGTTCGAGAGTGTGAAAGACAAAGTGCGCGTTGGTATGGAATTGGAAGAGCGCGCTGCGATCTTTCCAAACCAAGGCTGCCTTGCCTTCCGCGATGAAACCGCCAAGAAATTCGTGCACGAGCCCCATGGGCCGGACCGTCTCGCGGAGAAGATGCGCAGCGAAGGCGTTGCCGTGAAACGCCACAGCTTCGATCCGGCGGGGCTGGATTTTGTAAAGCGGCCGTTTACGGGACAGAATCTTCCGGATGCGGGCGCAGCGCGATGTGGATGAACATGCCCATCATGAAGGGGATCAGCCCTTCCAGCACCATCACCACGCCGTGGCCCCACTCGTCGGTGAACTCCACCGCGCCCATCCATACGGCGAACCAGATGAGAATATTGACGATGCGCAGTTTGCGTTTCATGCCGGCACCTTAGTCTAAGCGCCTGCACCAGACCAGAGGGAGCGGGCCCTCATATGCTCGCGGCTAGCAGCGCATCCAGCTGCTCAAACTGTACAGGCGCGCCGCTGGTGCTGCCGGAAGCGACGGCGGCATCAAGCACCTCTTTCGACGGATAAAGGTCGTGCACCACTACCTCGGTTTTGCCGCCTTTATCGGCGAACGTCACCGTGGTGATGGAGCCGTCGGGGGTTTCCTCGTTGGTCCAGACCAGGCGCGCGTTCGGTTTCACATCGAGGTACTTGCCGAAGAAGGCCATGGGCTGGCCTGTCGCCGGATGTTTGAACACAAAACGCACCTCGCCGCCGATGCGCAGGTCGGTCTCGCAAGAGATGAAGGTGACGCCAAAAGACTCCGGCGCCCACCATTTCATAAGAAGATCGGATGTGGTCCAGGCCTTGTAGACCAGATGCACTGGGCCATTAAAGGTGCGCGTGACGACCAGCTCGCGGTCGGAGGTGCGCTCTACTTTCGTTTCTTCAGTCGCGTTTTTTGCGCCCATTTTTCTTCTCCTGTTTTTTCAATTCTTCAATCACAGTATCCAGCGCGCCGAAGCGTGCGGCCCATAGCTCGCGATAGCGTTCGATCCAGGCGGCTTCTTCTTCCAACCGGCGCGCGCCCAGTTTGCAGGTGCGCACGCGCCCGATCTTCTCCGTGGTGACGAGGCCCGCTTGCTCCAATACGCCGACATGTTTTTTCATGCCGGTCAGGGTCATGTGAAACTTCTCGGCCAGGTCGGTGATCGAGGCATCGGCGCGCCCCAACTGCTCCAGAACGCCGCGGCGGGTGGCGTCCGACAGGGCCGCGAAGGCAGCATCGAAGCGGGATTGTGAAAACTGAACCATATGGTTCAGTATGTAACACGGGCGGGAGTGGCCTGCAAGGCCCCCGGCTGGTATAAAGCGGCTTCTAGGAAAGGGCGTCATGAGTGCTGTGAAGCTGAATATCGGATCGCGCAAGCGGGCATCGGGGCAGGATGCCGACGGGTGGAAAACCCTTGATATCGATCCTGGTCCCGAGGTCGATTTTGTCGGCGATTGCTGCGAT
>CAITZE010000298.1 GCA_903896775.1 uncultured bacterium | reverse complement strand
GGCCGGCAACCTGACCTTCAATGACTCGACCACCCTTTATCTGAAGGCTTACTCGAACAACACCATCAATAAGCCGACCGATGTCGCAGGTCAGAACGGTAATGCTGGCGAGCCCGATTGGAAAATGCAGTTGGGCCTGACCTACACCAACGATCCGATCAAGGTGAACTTCACGGCACGCGGCGTCTCGGCGGGAACGATCGACAACAGCTATATCGTTTGCGCTCCGGGTACCTGCCCGGTCTCCACGACCGACAACCGCACCCTCAGCTCAACGCTGTACGGCTCGCTCACCGGCGCCGCCAACCGCGTCCCGGGCGAGTGGTACTTCGACATCGCGACGTCTTATAAGTTCCTCATCGGCGACAACACTGAGATGGAAGCGTTCTTCAACGTTAAGAACGTCGCCAATACAGACCCAGTGTTGATCCCGGTCGTGACCGGTACGCCGCACAGCTACCACGCGATCAACTCGGATCTCTACGACACGTTTGGCCGCATCTACCGCGCGGGCATCCGCTTCAAGATGTAATCTGATATTCTGCGCACCGGGCCCAGCGCCCGGAACGTAGAAAAGTAAAAAGCCGGCCATCGCTTCACGCGGTGGTCGGCATTTTGCTTTTTTGGGGCATGTTTTTATGTCGTGAATGATGTCAATATTCCGACATGCCGCCATTTGCAGTTCTTGATCTCGCTCACATTGTCCAAGGCGCTACGCCTGCGGACGCATTCCGCAACACACTCGACTTGGCGCAGCACGCCGAACGCTGGGGGTATCAGCGGTATTGGCTTGCCGAACACCACAATATGGTTGGGATCGCGAGCGCGGCGACGGCGGTGGTGATTGGTCATGTCGCCGGTGGAACGACAACCATTCGTGTCGGGGCCGGCGGTATTATGTTGCCTAACCATTCGCCGATGGTGATCGCCGAGCAATTCGGAACCTTAGAGGCGCTCTATCCGGGACGCATCGATTTGGGGCTGGGGCGTGCGCCTGGGACTGACCAACGCACCCTGCGGGCATTGCGCCGCGATCCTCAAAACGCTGAAAACTTTCCCCAGGATGTTATGGAATTACAAGCACTTATGGGGCCCGTCCAGCCGGGGCAAGCGATCCAGGCTGTCCCGGGTGCCGGCAGTAAAGTGCCGCTCTGGATTTTAGGATCGAGTCTTTTTGGCGCTCAATTTGCCTCCATGCTGGGGTTGCCCTACGCCTTCGCCTCCCATTTTGCCCCCGATGCATTGATGCCCGCATTGAAGCTTTATCGCGGTGGGTTCAAGCCATCAGACCAGCTTGCGAAGCCTTACGTGATGGTTGGGCTTAATGTCGTGGCTGCTGAAACGGATGCGGAAGCCCGCCGCTTATTCACGTCGGTTCAACAGAGCTTCGCCAATTTGGTGCGCGGTACACGCGGTCAATTGCCGCCTCCGATCGACGACATCGAAAGCTACTGGTCTTTGGCCGAGAAGGCTCAAGCGTCGAGCATGTTGAAATACGCCGTGGTGGGATCGCCCGAAACTGTGCGGCGTGAGCTCGCGCTTTTTCTCGATCAAACACAAGCCGATGAAGTGATGGTGGTGTCTGCGATTCACGATCATGCGGCGCGTTTGCGCTCTTACGAAATTCTTGCCGATATACGCGATGCTTTGAATCAGCGCGAAGAGAAGAGTACGCGCGCATGAAATCAGCTTTGCCGTGGCAGCATGTTGCGCTCGCCCTTGCTGTGATCTTAGTCTGGGGCACAAATTTCGTTATCACTAAAGTGGCGTTTGTGCAGATCCCGCCGCTACTTTTTGCGGCGCTGCGTTTTATCTTTGCGGTTCTACCGGCGATCTTCTTCCTTAAGCGTCCCGACGTACCATGGCGGAACTTGGCCGGTTATGGCTTGCTGATCGGCCTAGGGCTATTCGGTTTACTTTACGTAGCTATGAACGGCCAAATCTCCGCTGGCTTAGCGCCGGTGGTTTTGCAATCTCAAGTCCTCTTCACGATTCTGCTGTCGGTTTGGATCGAGGGCGAGCGCGTTCATGCCTCTCAATGGGCGGCGCTTGTCATGGCCGTCGTTGGCATTAGCGTAATCGCTCTGCATGCGGACAGTAATACGACCGTGCTTGGTCTTGCTTTAGTAATACTTGCTGCCTTGGGCTGGGCGGGCGGCAATGTCGTCGCCAGACGCAGCGGCCGCGTAAACATGCTGTCTTATGTGGTTTGGGCTAGCGTCTTTTCAGCGCCACCGCTCTTGGCTTTGTCGTTTTTTATGGAAGGCTGGCCGACCATCAAACACGCGCTAGTTCATGCCGATGCTTATGCCTGGCTCAGCGTATTTTGGCAGTCTGCAGGTAATACGCTTTTCGGATATGTCGCTTGGGCCTGGCTCTTAGCGCGTCATCCCGCAGCTACGATTTCACCACTCGCGCTATTGATTCCTATAGTCGGAATGGCCTCGGCGGTATGGTGGCTCGATGAACCGTTGCCGGCATGGAAAATCGTGGCTACGGCGCTCGTTATCGGCGGCGTGGCATTGAATTTATTTGGAACCCGCTTCGCGGCGGCTAAAGCTCTAAACGATCCGGTTAACCCACAGCATTGAAAGCGCAGCTGCGG
>CAITZE010000297.1 GCA_903896775.1 uncultured bacterium | reverse complement strand
GGCGCGCCGCTGACGATGAAGGCTGCATCTACGCTTCCGTCTGCGAAGGCGGCGGCCATCGCAGAAAAGTCCATGTACTTCATCTGCACACTGGTCCACTTCACGCCGTAGGCCGAGAGGATCAGCTTAGCGGTCGTGGCGGTTCCAGATCCTTCAGGACCCATGGCGACTTTTTTGCCCTTGAGGCTTGTGACGTCCTTGATGGGCGAGTCCTGACGGGCGATGAGATGCATGTTCTCAGGATACAGCCGCGCTAATACGCGGAGGTTGGAGAGCGCCGGCTGATCGGCATATGCCGCCGTGCCCTGATAGGCCCAGGCGGCGATATCGGCCTGCGACAGGCCCATCTCCACATCGCCGCGCGACACGGCGCGCAAGTTTTCGGCCACATCAGCGGTGGTTTGCGCCACGGCAATCAGGCCGGGCACACCGCAGTTGCCGCCACGGTCACAGCCACGCGACCCGGGTGGATTGGAAATAGCGTTAGCGATCAAACCGCCGAAAGGAAAATCCGTGGCACCGGTGGGCCCAGCGCCGATCCGAATGACTTTGCTGTCCTGAGCAAGAGCAAGGCCCGATGCACCGGCGGCCAACAGCAGGATCAGATTCAGACGGGTGGCGGCGCCAAAAATCCGTTTTAAAGCTGCGCTCAGCCCCACCACGAAATCCGAACTCCCGTCGTTTATCGGCCAGTTTATTTATGCGGGCCAAAATTGCCCGCGAGACTCGCGTCACATAGCATATCCAACGTAGAGCCGCTGCCTTTCGTTGCCCGATTTCAACGAATCTTCTCAGGCTGTTGCGGTATGCCCACGACCGCCTATCGCATGCGCTTTGATAGCCATAAAGTATGGCGGCCTGATGGCCGTACAGAGGTCAGGCGGGGGGGGGCAGGCAGAGGGCAACATGGCTGCACTTGAGATCGAACAAATCCAGGTCCTGAAGGACAATTTTGTTTATCTGGTTCGTGAGCCAGCCAGCGGAGTCGTGGCTGTCGTGGACCCTTCCGTCGCCGCGCCCGTGCTGGAGCGCGCTCAAGGTTTGGGTTGGCGCATTACCCATATCCTCAATACCCACCATCACCCCGATCACACGGGCGGCAATATGGAGATCAAAGCCGCGACAGGCTGCGTCATCGTCGGCCCCGGCCATGATCCCGACCGGATTCCTGGCATGGATATTCAGGTCAAGAACGGCGATACCTACGATTTGGGCAGCGCGCGCGCCGAGGTGCTTTTTGTCCCGGGACATACGCGCGGCCACATCGCGTTCTGGTTTCCCGCAGAGACCACACTGTTTTCCGGCGACACGTTGTTCTCTATCGGCTGTGGACGTTTGTTCGAAGGCACGCCGCAACAGATGTGGGCGAGCCTGTCCCGCTTACGGGCCCTGCCGCCGGAAACCCGCGTCTACTGCGGTCACGAATACACCGAAGCCAATATTCGCTTCGCGGTGACGCTGGACCCCGACAATAAGGTTTTGCGAAAACGTGAGACCGAGGTCAGAGCTTTGCGCGCGGCCGGCAAATTCTCGGTGCCGTCACTCATGAGTGATGAACGCGCGGCCAATCCATTTCTACGCGCCGACGCGCCCGAGATTGCAGCAGCGCTTGGCATGGCGGGGCGCGATCCCGCCGAAGTCTTCGCTGAAATCCGCCGCCGAAAGGATGTGTTTTAGGTTTTTTTAGTCTCACGCATCCAAATCACCTCACAGCGGCATATCATAAATGTCGAACAGGTAGGCCGTTCATAGCGGGGGTTATCATGGAAAGTGAACATCATCATTATTTTGTGCGGTTCTGGTGGCTTATCTTCCCGGTCTTCGGATTTATTATGGTGTTTATGCGCTCGCTCCTGCGCCACAATTACCGCAAGGCAGCGTTGGATGTTCTGCGCAGCTATGTCGCGCAGGGTAAAGAGCCGCCGCCGGAAGTACTCGCGGTCTTACGTAACCCGCACTTCGACCACCATTACCGCTATCACTACCGTCATCGTGGACATCACGGGCGCGGCGGCGCCATCATCCTCGGCTGCCTGGCTTTAGCCTTCGCAACCATTCAGATCACTGGTGTTGTTCCGACTGGCGATAACAACAAACCGTTCTTTACGGCAGCCATTATCCTTGGCGCGCTAGCCATCGGGATATTTATCTCGTCGCGCCTAACGCATCATGAGCTTGAAATCAGCGACCCTGAGATCAATGATCGCAAGGACCCGCCATCCACAACATGACCGCCGAGAAGTACGAAAATCTCCTCGTTGCCCAGGCGAAAAGTGGTTCCAGCGAGGCGTTCGCGCGGCTTGTGAGTTTGCACCAACAAGCCGTCAGAAACTTTTTGCGCCGGTTGTGCGCCAACAGCGCGGATGCCGACGATCTGGCCCAGGATACTTTTGTCGCCGCTTGGGAGAACCTTAAACAGTTCAGCTCCGGAACCGCTTTCCGACCGTGGCTGCACGGCATAGCCTACCGGGCGTTTCTTTCTGCTCGGCGCAGCTGGTTCCGGCGGCTACGTCGCGAAACCATTGCCGTTGAAAATACGGAAGTAATTGCGAGTCCGACCGCACAAGCTGACGCACGCCTGGATCTGACGCGCGCGCTGCAATCGCTATCTAAGGAACAACGCGCTTGCGTTGCGTTGTGCCTGGCCGCAGATTTCTCTCACAGTGAAGCCGCCGCAGCGCTTAATATTCCATTGGGTACTGTAAAGTCCCATGTTCAGCGTGGCCGCGCGCAGATTCTGGCCGCTCTTGGAGGCAACGATGGTTAACGCGCCCGATAAATTGACAGCGTTATTCGCGGAGCATCAAGCGCCTGCCCACGATCACGCCTTTACGCTGGACGTGCTTGCACGTATCGAGCAGCGCCAATTCCGCGCTTCGCTCCTCGTTGCGGTACTGATCACAATCGCAGTCGGCGTGATCGCGTGGGTACTCGCGCCCGTATTGGCACGCATTGAACCGTCAGCCACGACGCTGAGCTTCACCGGCGCACTGTTCGGCGTTTATCTAATCTGGGAATTCAACGACCGACGTTGGACGTTCGACTAATCCAAGCCCTTAATACATATGCTGGCCGCCGTTGATCGACAGCGTCGAGCCTGTGATGAAGCTGGCATCGTCGGACACCAGAAACAACACTCCACGTGAGATATCTTCGGCATGGCCCAAGCGGCCCACCGGGATACGCGCGATGATTTTTTCCAGAACCGCTGGCGGCACAGCGCGCACCATGTCGGTGTCGACATAGCCTGGCGCGATGGCGTTGACGGTGATGCCCTTGGCTGCACCTTCTTGGGCAAGCGCTTTTGTGAAGCCATGGATGCCCGACTTAGCTGCGGCGTAGTTGACTTGGCCGTACTGGCCCATCTGTCCGTTGATAGAGCCGATATTGACGATGCGTCCGAAGCTCTTGTGACGCATGCCGTCGATAACAGCGCGGCACATATTGAAGCAGGAG
>CAITZE010000296.1 GCA_903896775.1 uncultured bacterium | reverse complement strand
TTTCCAATTGAGTCTTTGAAGCAATCAATCAGCGCTTATACAGCTTGGTATCAACGTGCTTCCGATCGCGCCGTCACGGTTGCCGAGTTGCGGCGCAACGCCACGGCACCCACGGGAAGCAAACCATGAGCACGGCTCTCGCGCGCCGCCTTGAACTGTTGAACGAACGGTACGGCAACGCCGAACCGGGCGACGTTCTGCGCGCGATGATCCAGGAAGAGTTTCCGGGCCGCGTGGCCTTGGTATCGTCTTTCGGCGCCGAATCTGCGGCCTTGCTGCACTTGATCGCGCAAATCGACCGCGCGACGCCGGTGGTTTTTCTTGATACCGGCAAGCTGTTTGGCGAAACCAAGAAGTACCGTGACCAGTTGATTGAGACGTTGGGCTTGACTGGCGTGCGCTCGGTTATGCCCGATCCGGCGGCTGTAGCGGCACGCGATCCCAAAGGGATTCTGTGGTCGCAGAACCCGGATGCCTGCTGCATCCTGCGTAAAGTCGAACCTTTGGAACGTGCCTTGGCGCCGTTCGATGCCTGGTTCACGGGCCGTAAAGCTTTCCAGGCCTCCACGCGTGCGGCGCTGCCGGTCTTCGAGATCGAAAACGGGCGGATCAAGGTGAACCCCATCGTGCGCTGGACCAAGGCCGACATCGATGCCTATTTCGATGCCCACGATTTGCCGCATCATCCGCTTGAAGCCGACGGCTATCTCAGCATTGGCTGCATGCCCTGCACCAGTCGCGTTGAGCCCGGTGAGGATGCGCGCGCCGGTCGCTGGCGCGGCAGCGACAAAATTGAATGCGGGATTCACCTTCCGGGGGGCCAAGTTCCCGCCCGCGCCGAACCGTAACCGATACGGCTGATTCACATATGACAAATGGTCTGATCCTTAACACGCGCGCCTCCTTCTATCAGGAGCGTTTTCACGACGTCTTTGGCGATTTGCCGTGGGCGATTTTCGATTGTCCGGTTTCGCAAGCAGAACCAGCGGGCGACATGAACGTGCCAATGGCAAACGCTTTTGACGCGTTGATTTTCACCAGCCAGGTTGGCGTCGCGACCTTCGCGCCGACCAGGGAGTGGTTGGGTAAAAAGGTCTATGCAGTCGGCGAGGGTACTGCTCAAGCTGCCGTTGCCGCCGGTTTCACCGATGTCTTACAGACCGGACTGAATGTCGATGATATGCGCCGCTATCTGTCCACGACTGATTTTGGTACCGCGTTGTACCCTTCGGCCGATGAAGTGACCGCCGATCTGTCTAAGGAGTTTCCCGGACGTATTCGCCGAGAAGTGATTTACAGAATGGCGCCGCGGGCTGATCTGCCAATACAAATCGTAACGCCGGCTTTGACGGGTACACTCATTGTCGTGCCGTTGTTCTCTCGCCGCGCGGCGGATACCCTCGCGGGTATTATGAGTAAGGCCGGCATCACGGCGAACAACGCCAAGGTCACGGCCGTAGGCATCAGCGCCAATGTTTTTGCTCCCGATTCCGGGCCGTGGAAACAAACAGCAGTGGCCGATCAGCCGACGTTAGAGTCGCTTGTCGCAAAAACCGGCGAAGTTATCGAAAGCTTGAGCACGTAAAGGAGTTTGCGGCATGACGACATCGAGCCATGGAGCTTTTCCAGCGGTGCGCATGCGCCGTTTACGGGCATCGTCGTGGAGCCGCCGCCTTGTGCGGGAAAACGTGCTGACCGCCGACGACTTGGTTCAGCCGTTGTTTGTGGTTGAAGGCAGCAATATCCGCCATGCCGTTCCCACGCTGCCTGGCGTCACGCGACTTTCTATCGACCAAATGATCGAGGAAGCTAAAGCCGCCTATGATCTCGGCATTCCCGCGTTGGCGCTGTTTCCTGTGGTCGATGCGACACTCAAGGATAATCAAGGTCGCGAGGCCGTTAATCCGAAGAATCTTCTGTGTCGGGCCGTGACCGCCATTAAGAAAACGGTGCCCGACATCGGTTTGATCTGCGATGTGGCGCTTGATCCCTATACTATTCACGGCCACGACGGCATTTTCGATGGCGACGATGTTGCCAATGACGCGACTGTCGAAGTGCTCGTTAAACAGGCATTGGTTCTCGCCGAAGCCGGATGCGACGTTGTGGCGCCCTCGGACATGATG
>CAITZE010000295.1 GCA_903896775.1 uncultured bacterium | reverse complement strand
GGGGCGGACTGTAGAGACTCAATGGCTGCGATAGTTTTGGGAGCGGTGCCAACACTTCCCCCTGTAAAGGCGTACTTTGGTCCGTTCGTAAGTTCATTCTGAAGCCCTGCGGCGAATGTCCCGAACTTGGCGGGATCAAGCTCAACGCCTGAATTGCGCGCGGCATCATAGCCCTTATTTGCGGATGCTTTCAATTCCTCAGCAGTCGGAATTGCAGCCTTTTCGAGCTTAGGGGCGAGCGTCTTGGCGGCAGCGCCGCCACCAATTAGCGCGCCCGCAAGCTGTCCAGCGCGTTCGTAATCGGTTCCCTTTGTTAAGTCTTTGCCAGCCTCACTACCAAGCGCGCTTGCCGCTGCGCCGCCTGCCTTTAGCGCAATGCCGCCGGGGCCAACATAGTTGACAGGATTGCCGACCGCCTCACCCACCGACTGAACATATCGCCCCGCTGTGGTCTGCGGCTTGTAAAATTCACCCGTGACGCCCTCAACCGCCTTTTGGACTTGATCCGAATCCGGCCCCGTAAAGGCGTTCAAAATCGGAACGTGTTTGGCTACATCATAGATGCTATTTTTGGCCGAGGTGACGCTATCGGGATTAATGCCGATTTTGTTGGCTGCCCAATCTACGCCTGCACTTGCAAGATGACGCGCATCGCCTCCTGTGCCGACTGCATCAACAAGACCCTTTGCCAGGCCAATTCCGCCGGACTTCGCCACGTCTTCAACCGCGCTAACCGGCGCAGCCTTTAGAGATTCTTCGTCTGACGGAAAGCGCGCTGCAACAGCCGAATACTTCGACCACGGGCCGTCGCTAGTAGCTGATGTCTGATACGCTTCCCAAGGAGCGGCCATTACTTGACCTTTTCCCAGCTTTCCGGCTTGCCGGGATCACCACCCTTAAAACGATAGCCGTCCTGCACAAGACCCACTGACGGACCATCCTGCTTTGGCGCAGCGTTTTTCGCATCGGATTTACCGTCGCCGCGCAATCGCTCGATGTTCTTCTCTGTTCGCTCAATAGCGGCACGGACCTCGGGCGTGACAATCGGATGTTTTTTCAGATAATCATCGCCAAGCGTTTCGCGGATTTGCTGTTCTTGGTTGAGGAGCGCACTTTTATTCTGCGCGTGCTCGCCTTCAATCGCACCCGCCATCGCCGCCGGGGCAGATGTGTCCGGCGCAAGGGCCTTGAAAAACGCATGTCGGTCTGACTCGGCACCTTCGCCGCCGGTCAAGAACTTGGTGCGCTCACCACCGTAGGTCAGAGCCTCACGTTCTATCTGGTTGCTGATGTCGCGCTGAGAGGTCGAACGCGACCCGAGATAGTTGGCGGGCGCGGACAGCGTATCGACACCCAAATTCCAATTTCCCTTCTTAAGGGCGGCGTCACTGGTATTCGCCAAATGATCGAAAGTGTTGCGCAGCGCAATAAGGCGACCGCCCAATGCGGTCGGGCTTGTGTTCGCAAGCCCTGTCTGCATTTTGCTTTTGGCGGCCCACATCTGTTGGTTCCAGTCAGGGTGAACTTGCTGGATCAACTGCATCGCCGGGCCGTCAATCTTATTCGACCGCCCGTTCGGCATTCCGCCTTCGCCGCGATAAAG